>JAGGXJ010000115.1 GCA_021163105.1 Syntrophobacterales bacterium | reverse complement strand
GACCCATACCACGGCCACCGCCCATGCCCTGGCCACGACCACCGCCCATGCCCTGGCCACGACCACTGCCCATACCTTGACCCATACCACGGCCACCGCCCATGCCCTGGCCACGACCACTGCTTATGCTCTGGCCATTACCCACACCAAAATGACTTTCAACATTCGGCTGACTTGATGCGGCAAAAGTACCTGCCTTGAATTGTTCAACTGCCTGACGGATAATTCCGGCAACACCTACAATAACCTGGATACCGGCAGCTTCAAACACCTGAGATGCATTAGGGCCACAATTTCCTGTGAGAACATATTTGACATCATGCTCCGACATTAACTGCGCTGACTGGATACCCACACCACCTCCCGCCGCGGCATTGGGATTCTGTATGGCCTCAAATTCCATTGTCTCCGGATCTATAAACAAATAATATGGAGTCCGCCCAAAACGGGCTTCAACCTGATCATCGAGCGACAAACCTGTTGCTGTTACTGCTATCTTCATTCTTAACCCCTTTTCTGAAAAAAGTACTGCTCAGCTATGAAAGCTTTCGCGTAAATTCGAAACACGAAGTAAGATAAGCATTCATTTCTCAAAGTGCAACCCTGACAAAGAAAAAAAGCACCAGCAATAAGTGCAAAACAATACATCTGCCATACCGGTGCTTTTTTTCTCTATTTTTCTTTCTTTATTCTTCTTTGCTTTTTTCCAACTCCTCCATACGTTTTTTAATACCTCCCAGGGAATCTTCTAAATACTCTGCCTGTCCCTTCAACGCATCAAGTTCCTGCTGTTTTGTCGCAGCTGGCCCGTAAGGTGCAGTGTATGGCGCACCATAAGAAACTGCCCCTGCATAGGATGGATAACTATAAGCACTTCGCTGCCACCCGGTTAACCCGGTCGCATAAAACTGATTACGGTGTCCCCAGCCACCTCCACGGCCAAAACCGCCTCTTATTCCTGTGCCCCAGCCAAAACCTCTTCCAGGGACAGAGTTCGCATACCCGGGCGCTCCATATCCCGCGCAGTAGCCACCTGCTCTACCTGTCATTGGTCCCATTCCCGCCGGACCCATTCTATCTCCACCTGGCATGATATATACCTCCTTATGTGTTTAGTTCTCAAGCGCTCGCTTTCAGCTATCAGCTTTGAGCTAAGCCCTTCTGTTAGCGATTACGGCCTCGGCCCGTTCCACGACCCTGGCCAGATTGGCCAAAGCCTAAACCTCTTCCTAGCCTCTGGAAAAATCCCATTTTCTCACCGGAATTTACAACTTCTTCCGTTCCTGACCCGCAAGGCCCAAGACCACGACCTGTTTTCGATCCCTGTCCCTGTGGACCCGTTCCATCTCCTCTAGGCATATAAATCACCTCCTTCCATATCTATTTCTATTTATATATAAATCAAAAACTCAAGCTCCGGCCCAATGCCCTTCAATCGTTGATTTACCTACCTCTTGGAGTTTTCCCTCCTTCCATTCGGAGAGGGCCTGCTCCACAGTAATATCTCCTTCGATAATAAATATCCTGATAGCTGCGGTACTCAATGCCCTGAAGGCATTAGGCCCCACATTCCCGCTCAGAAGGACTTCAGCCTCCATATTCGTTACGTTCTGGGCAGCCTGAGTCCCTGCGCCCTGCGCTGCATTTACGTTCTGCTCATTGGAATGAGCTTCAAACGCGCCTGTTTCCGTATCCACCAGGATAAACCACTTTGCCCTTCCAAAACTCCGGTCCGTCTTACTCGAAAGATCTTTTCCGTACGATGTGATTGCGATTTTCATATATTCCATCCTTTTCTGTTATTGGTGTAACTGTAACCGTGTCTCCTCCGTCCGATACTTCTTCCGAAACCTGATCCCCGCCGACAACCCGGCAGCATAAAGCCCGGCTCAAGCGGACGCCCCGAGAGATAGGCGTTGAGCACATCATCCACTCTTCCCCTGAGAAATGGGATAATATTTATCCCCGATGCCGTGATCATCCGTTCCAGGGGTCTTGAAACCGCCCCGCAGAGCAATACCTGTATGTCAAGCTCCCTCAGTCTTGTCACTTTTTCCACTATTGTGTTCCCGGCAAAATTCGCCATAGACCGATCGTTTATAGTTCTGGATTCAAAGCCAACAACCAGAAGACAATCGGAAAAATCCAGGACCGTTGAAACACAATCATTCCACACAGGTATGGCAAGCTTCATCTTCTTAAACTCCTCTTACAGGATAAACATAGTACAAATACCGTGCCATAAAATCAGTTTTTCAGGCAAAAGAAAAAGTTCAATTGTTACAAGTGGTTACAACGAGAGTCGCCCCACAGGCACTAATGAGAGTTGCATAATTGCTACTATAATCACAGATATGTGTCGCATGAATGCGACCAAGAGATTGTTCGGGGTCAGGAATGTATGAACTGTGATGTACTCGTAAAAGCTCCGATATGCCGACACGTCGGCATTATAATTGGAAGTAACTTACGTTTTTAACAAATCCGTTATTTCTGGCGAATATTTCGCAATATTACTTACTTACAACGAATTTTCAGATTTAAATTATTTGAAAGGCAAAATTAGATGGCAAAGTAAAAAGCTTCAAATGGAGGTGCACTCCCGACAGGGCAGTACACCTCCCGGTAAGGAACATTACATTTATATTGCATCCCTTCGTGATGCCCCCGGTCAAGGCGCGCAAATCTTGAGGAATGAGGCGTACTTACGGTACGCCGCAATGACGAGAGATGTAGCGGAACACAGAAGTTGGACTTTTTACAAAGCCATCAACTGGATACCGGTCATCATAGCAACCATGAGAACAAGCGCGATGTAATCTGCCGATGACATACGGAGATTTCTCAAACAGGTTCTCGGGCCCCTTTTGTATCCACGGCCTTCCATGGCTGTTGCTGTTTCTTCCGCCCTTCTGAAAGAGCTTAAGACGATGGGGAGTGCGAGAGATGTAATATTCTTTATCTTCTTGATCATCTTTCCTTTTTTAAAGTTTGCGCCCCGTGCCATCTGAGCTTTTTTAATCCGGTCAATTTCTCCAAGAAAAGTCGGAACAAATCTGAGAGCGAGTGAAAGCATTATTGCGATATCATGCGTAGGAACTCCAAGGGGCCGGAGTGGTTTTAAAATGCCTTCTATACCACTGATAAGATCTGAAGGGACGGTGGTCATTGTAAGGATTGACGCACCTGTTACCAGAAACATGAATTGCCATGTTATATAGAGGCCCCTGTAGAGACCTTCATGCGTTATGGACAGCCCACAAAAAGAAAATCTCACGATTGGCGTACCGGCGGTAAACAAAACGTGAAGGAGAAACAGAAGTATGAAGAAAATTATAAAAGGTCTGAGACTGGTTATAACGCGTTGAAATGTCAGGCGGGACATGAAGATTACAGCCATCATGAAAACGGAAAGCAAGAGCCCGGCATTAACACCCACCTTCAGTATGAAAACACTCAGGACGATAACCGATAATATTTTAATTCGCGGGTCCAACCTGTGTATGATTGAATTTCCGGGAACGTATTGACCCCAGTTATACATTCTGCTCGGCCTCCGGAACCGATGGATTATATCTGTTTTCCATGATACTCTTCTTACTCATTCTGCGCTGATGAATTTTATGACGCATGCGGGCTTTTTAACCGGTCCAGTATTTCAAGACACGCCTCATCAATGGTCAGAATATCTGTTCGAATATCTTCACCTCTCTGCTTTAGCCTCCATGCCAGGTCTGTGACAACGGGAATATCCAGTTTCAGCGCCTTCATTTGTTCAACTTTACCGAATACCTCCTTTGGTGATCCGGTAAGCACTACGCGGCCTTCATCCATGACAACAACTCTGCCCGCGTTTACGATCTCATCCATATTGTGAGTAATATGAATAATAGCAATGCCCTGTTTGTTAATCTCTTCTATGAGTGACAAAATGCGGTCACGACCCGATGGGTCAAGATAGGAAGTAGGTTCATCGAATATGATATATTCCGGCTTCATGGCAAGCACTCCGGCTATTGATACGAGTCGTTTTTCTCCGCCGGAGAGGGTATAGGGCTGACGCTCCGCGTGATTCTTCAGACCCACCCTCGCAAGGCTTTCATCAACCCTCTGTCTTATCTCCGGGGAAGGCAGTTCCAGGTTTCCGGGGCCGAACGCGATATCCTCTTCTACGGTCATCCCCACAATCTGGTTGTCGGGATTCTGAAAGACCATTCCGACCCTGCGCCTGATCTCTTCCACACAGGATTCATCATCCGTATTCATTCCATCGACACTTACCCTGCCGTCCTCCGGATAGAGCAGGGCATTGAAATGCTGGACCAGTGTGGTCTTTCCACATCCGTTCGGGCCGACAATTCCTATATATTCACCCTTGTCAATTGTCATATTGATCCGGTTCAGTGCCGGTTCACCCGAATGGTCATATCTGAATGTTACATTTTCTACTTTAATCATTTGAGACTTTCTTAATTTGTATCCGGCTTTTAATTTTTGTTATCAGAAGAATTGCTGCCGCAATCTTTATGGCATCCCCTATCAGAAATGGCAGCACCCCCACCGTGATTGCCTTTTGCAGGGAAAGTTGCGCTACTACTAACAGCTGCACGACTCCACAGGTATAAATAACAACGGTTGCCAGGATCAGCGACAAGGCTATCCACACATACCCGGAATGTTTTCTCGATTCCATCATTTTCCCGATTATGTACGCCCCGATGATAAATCCTATGAGATAACCCCCCGTTGGCCCTATAAGAACACCAAGGCCTGCCTTCCCACCGGCAAAAACCGGCAGCCCTATTATGCCAAGCAGGATATAGACAATTTGACTCAATGCACCCAGGTGTCCGCCAAGTAGAGAGGCCGCAAGATACATAACAAAAGTCTGAAGAGTTATGGGAACCAACGGAAATGGAATTATAATATAAGCGCCTAACGCCGTCATAGCGCCAAACATGGCAGCATAAGACATTCCCCGTGTTGAAATTTTTCCGGCCATATCGATCGTCTCCTATCTATTTAATAACTTAACATCTCCTGAAAATATTCTGTGCAGCGTTCCCGCCAAATCTTTCAGAACCAAGACCCCGTTCTCATCCACATCCAAAACTTCTCCGGTATGTGATTGATTTACCAAATCTATTCGTACCTGTCTTCCTATAATATCGGAAAGTTCTTTCCATCGTTTCAGGACGGAACCGAAACCGGACTTCATGAAGAGTTCATAATATTTTTCAAGCCACTCCAGATAAGCCTTTAGAATCCTTATCCTTGGAAACTGCCTGCCTGTTTCAAGGATAATTGAAGTAGCCATATCGCTGATATCCGTGGGAAAAAGATCATACGGAATATTAACATTTAATCCCAAACCGATTATCACATATTCAACAGCATCCATCTCGGTACTGATCTCTGTCAGGATACCCGCCAGTTTTCTTCCATGTATCATGATGTCATTCGGCCACTTTATCCTTACGTCAAGAGATGTCAAAGAAAGCAGCGCTTCAGCCACCGCTACAGCGGCCATAAGCGTCAGCTTCGGTGATTCACTCGGGGCTAACCCGGGCCGCAATATAATAGAAACATAAATCCCCTTCCCTTCAGGTGAGAACCAGCTTCTTCCTCTTCTCCCCCTGCCCTGTTCCTGCTCTTCCGCTATAATTACAGTGCCCTCTGCGGCTCCTTCATCCGCCAGATATTTCGCCCTGACATTGGTAGAGTCTGCCAGGCGGTGGTGATAAATGTCTTTCCTGCCGATGATTTCGGTATTCAACCCTTCCTGAATCTCATTTTTAAGCAGGATTTCCGGCACATCTCTGAGAGAATACCCCTTTCTGCGAGATGATTCGATTACATACCCGTCTTCTTTCAGTTTATGGATATGTTTCCAGATGGCCGAGCGGGTCATATCCATTTTCTGGCCCAGAAATTCACCGGAAACCCAATCGTCTCTTTTTTCCTTCAGGCTGGCAAGTAGCTGATCTTTTGAGGTCATTATCCGTTCAACTCTCAGGAATCAAGAATAAATAAGTTATACAGATTGCGCCGTAATTTTGTTTGTTTTCAAGGCGTGTTGAAGCGGGCATAACGAGTTATGTAAGCTTTGACACAACACAGAAAACAAGCAAAAGGACAAGCAAGGTGT
>JAGGXJ010000107.1 GCA_021163105.1 Syntrophobacterales bacterium | reverse complement strand
TTCAGAAACCAGGAAGGCCTCAAAAACATCAGAGTACAGAAAGACCTGTCAGACACCCTCAGGGGATCCGACGCCGTTGTCCTCGCGGTGAGGCACAGTGAATATCTGGACCTTGATCCCGAATACATTGTCAAAGCAACAGGTGCCCCCGCCGCGATCATAGACTGCTTCGGCATCCTCGACGACGACAAAATCAGAAAATACTTCAAACTCGATTGCGAGGTAAAAGGTCTCGGCCGTGGCCACATACAAAGAATCAAAAAAGAAAAAAGATTATAAACTCTATAATCGTCATTCCGGTGAAAACCGGAATCCAGAAAACCAACGCTGGATACCGGATCGGGGTCCGGTATGACGAAAAGAATATATCCCGACATGACGGGAAGCCGGAATCCAGAAGTTTCTTACTCCGTCATTGCGGTGAAAACAGCAATCCAGTTCCTTTTAAGCCTGCCCCCAAATATTCTTGACATACTTCGGATACCGTTATACATTGTATAACATTATAATGATCGGGAGGGCGTGTTATGCTGGCCATAAGATTAGACAAACAGATTGAACAAGAGTTGGATAGTCTCGCCAAAGTCCGGGGGAGTAATAGAAGTGCGGTGATTCGTGAGGCGATTCTCCGATATCTGGAGGACAACGAGGACCTGTCCCTGGCGGAAAAGGCTACCTCCCAGACCAAAAGCGCTAAATCCTTGAAACAGGTGAGAGAAGAACTTGGCTTGGACAGTTGAAATCGGCGACGTTGCTGAGCGGCAATTGCGAAAACTGGATCGGCCGGTTCAGGAGCGTATTCTCAACTGGCTCGACGACCGGATAGAAGGTTGCAAAAATCCCCGGCATTTTGGAGAACCGTTGAAGGGTAATCACGCCGGCTTCTGGCGGTACCGTATTGGAGACTATAGGGTGCTGTGCGACATCCAGGACGAAAACGTGGTTGTTTTGGTTCTGACAATTGGTCATCGCCGGCAAGTATACAGGTGAAGACCGGTATCCAGAACAGAAACACTGGATTCCGTGTCAAGCACGGAATGACACAAAGGAAGAAATTTAATTCTTTCATTAAACATTCACAATTAAACCTTGATGCACTCGCAAAAAGTCCCAAAACCGTCATACCGACTTGATAAGTCTGCCCCGTACTTGATACGGGAGTATCCAGAAGTTGTTGAATTTACTGGATTCCGACTTTCGTCGGAATGACAAAAAATGGTGTTTTCTTACTTTTTACGAGTGCATCACATTTAGAGCTTTGCATAATGAGAGCTTTGCATAATGTCATTTCGAGAAGCGTAGCGACGAGAAATCTTAATGATTCAAGTTTGTTAAGATTTCTCCCTGCGGTTGAAATGACAAATCACGGCATTTGTGCAAAGATCTCGCATTGTGTTTGAGAGACACGATGGTATAAGGATAAATTTCAATGATTGATCTTCACTGTCACATTATTCCGGGTGTTGATGATGGCTCTGAGTCGCTTGATGAATCTATCGAGATGTGCAGGATCGCGGCACGTGATGGTATAACAAAAATAGTGTGTACGCCACATAATGTAGTCGGTAAATATAACAATAACAGCGCGAAGATAATGAGCTGTGTGAAAGAGTTACAGGCAGACATAGACAGCAAAAACATTCCCTTAACCCTGTACCCGGGCTGCGAAATACACCTTGACTTTAACCTTGTTAAAAAAATAAAGGCTGGGGAACTCATGACCATGAATAATTCCGGGCGATATATTATCCTGGAATTGCCTGGTGAAACACTTCCCCAGAATCTTGACGAGAGCATTTCCTCTCTCGTATTTGCAGGCATTATACCCATTATCGCGCATCCTGAACGAAACCTTGCCATCCGGAGTAATCCGGCTCTACTCTATCGTCTGGTGAAACTGGGTGCATTGTCTCAACTGACGACATCCAGCCTGATCGGACGTTTTGGGAGCACGATTGAAGAGTTTTCCATCTTTCTTATTGAACATAACCTTGTCCATATGATGGCAACCGATGCTCACTCCAGCAGACAAAGACGTCCTATCCTTTCGAAAGGGCTAAAGCGCCTGAAAGAGATCATCGGTCAAGAAGTTGCCATGGAAATGGTAACAGAAATCCCTGAGAAGATATTGAATGGGAACGATGTTGATGTGGAATTTCCCGTACCGCTGGAAAAGAAGTCTATCGGGACGGTAGGCGCCTTCATATCAAAAGTTTTGAAAAAGAGCCCGATTAGTGCTTGACACGAAAAGCCGCCAGCTATAGCGTGTGAAAATTAATGAAAAAGAAAGCAAAGGCCATCAAAATGAAAAAATATTGTAGTCTTGTAGTTTTGTGTGTTTTTACAAGCCTTATCGTCGCCTGTGCTCACCCGGTGATACAGGAAATCTCGCCGCGGGCAAACAACAGCACGCAGATGAAGTGGGATAAAGAAGCCCATGCATGGGTATCACAGGCAGATCCCGTCACACCACGGGCGTCTCAGGAATCCGCACTTCCCTCCTATGCTCAGTCGATCTCCATTCCCTCGCTGAAGAAGGGAACGCACAGCATTATTGAATTGCAGAAACGTGTTCTGACAAAGGAGGATTATCTTCGAGCCAGGTTCAACAATAAAACGATTATTTTTCCCGAAGATCTTCCGAAACAGGACGCATCAGAAATAACATACAAGATCGGCATTGACGATATTCTCAATATTTATATATGGAAAAACGAAGATATATCGATGGATGTTCCGGTACGCTCTGATGGCAATGTGTCTCTTCCCCTGATAGGAGATATTCACGCGGCGGGGCTGGAAATCCCTGAATTCAAGGCATTGATAGCTGAAAAATACAGAACGTACATAAAAGATCCCCAGATTACGATAACATGCACAGTGCCCAACAGTCTGCAGGTATCGGTAGTCGGCGCTGTCGCGAAGCCCGAGACCTATGTCGGGCCCGCCACAATGACCTATATTCTCAGGGGCGACCGCACGCTCCTGTCGATCCTTTCCGTCGTATCGATAGAGCCTGATGCCGACCTTGCCGAATCATACATCATTCGAGACGAAGCGATTATTCCCGTGGATCTGAAAGCGCTGCTGGAGGATGGAGATATCAGCCAGAATGTCATACTTCATCCGCACGACACCATCGTAATAGCGGAGCCCCTCAAAGAGATTGTTCTTCTTGGGCAGGTCAAAAGCCCCGGAAGGTATAAGACAAAGAGAAGTTCGAATATTCTCGACGCGCTGTCGCGTGCGGGAGGTATAAACTCGGCAACCGCGAATCTTTATATGGCCTATCTGGCCAGAGACAACAATATACTCCCGATCAACTTTAAAAGGCTTCTCAATTACGGTGATATGAGCCAGAATATACTGCTGAATGACGGGGATGTTATCTATATCCCCGACAATAACGAAAACAAGGTATTTGTTGTCGGTGAGGTCACCACACCCGGAGTACAGTATTTTACGGATCCTCTGGATCTGATGGAAGCGATAAGCGCGTGCAGAGGATTCAAGGTAACTGCAAACCGTTCCCAGGTTGTTGTCGTGAGGGGAGACCCCCGGAACCCTAAGGTCTATGCAGTGAATGTTCTTGAAATGATGGAGGGTGGAAGTTTCGAGCGGTTCTATCTCGAGAGAGGTGATACTGTCTATATCGCGAGAACAGGTATTGCAGATTGGAACGTCTTTCTGAGTCAGATACTCCCGACATTGACATCAACGAGAGTGATACAAACCATTCTTAACGAGGGATGGAACCCCTAAATTTTACCCATAGGACCAGACATATATGGATGATATGAGATATCATGATGAAGAGGTTGATCTCCGCAGTTATCTAAACGTCATACTCCGGAGAAGATGGTTGATAGGCATTATTGCCGGCATTGTATTGCTGGGTGTCATTGTCGCAACGCTTATGACCGCGCCGGTATACAAGTCAACATCGACGATACAGATATACGAAAAAGGGGGGAGCTCGACCAGTATAGAGAGTATGCTGGAAGAGACTTTTGCCGGCGGGGGAGGCCTGACCAAGGCCGCGATCCAGACACAGGTGGAGATACTGAAGAGTCGCACGGTGTCTGAAAGGGCGGCAAAGGCAAGCAACTACCAGATCCAGGTACAGCCGGAGCATAGAATGATCGGTATTCTGATCGATCGGTTCAGGAAACGGCTGGTGAACCTTTTTGCTTCCGAAGAACGTCTCGCAAAGCAGCGGGCGATCAGGCCTGTTACGATTCAACCACTCAGCGTTGGTTCCATAGACACGGCACAAAGCTATGAACTCACCTTTGACAGTCCCGATTCATTTACGGTGAGAGGGGATGCAATCGACAAATCTGAGGGAAAGGGAAAGCTGAACGAACCCTTCTTCGGGCCGGGGTTTTACATCCTTGTCGAGGGTGATCATGCCCGCAAGGGTAAAACAATTCGATTCCGCGTCCTTCCGTTATCCTCTGCCACTGAAAGCCTGCGAGAGAGTCTGGATGTTTCACCTATCAGAAATACCGAACTGGTGACCATATCGGCTACCGCGCTGCGCCCGGTTATTGCCACGGCAAAGGTAAATTCTGTTGTTTCGGAATATAAGAAACTTGCCATTTTAAAGAACACGGAAGATGCCGACAGGGCTCTTCGATTTATTGATGAACAGATCGGCATATTGAACAAAAGCCTTCGATCCTCTGAAAACAGGCTGATGATGTTCAAGGAAAAAGAAAAAATGGTTTCCCTGAGTGATGACGCGCGTGTGACATTAGAACAGTTGATTGATTCTGACACTGCGCTGAAACAAATTGAAAATCTGAGAAAGCAGGCGGAGTTCATCGCGAACACGAAGGTCGCGGGTATGTCGGACAGCAGTATTGTTGCTCTCGGTGCCAACATGGAAAATCCGAGATTAAACGCTCTTGCCCAGAGGCTCTCCGAGCTCCGGTCCCGCATGGTGACACTGAAAATCAGCTATAAAGAAAAGCACCCCCTTGTCGTTGAGACCGCCGAACAGATCAAAGAAACCAAAAAAGAGATCGACTCCGAGCTTTCATCCGTGATCGCGTCGTTAAAGGTCAATGAGCAATCTATCAAGGAAAACATCTCGATATATGAAAAGAGGATCAAGGATCTTCCCGATGCCGAAAAGCGATTAGCCGAGCTGACACGGGAAACCGGTGTACAGCAGAGCGCCTACTCCTCTCTTCTCCAGAAAAAACAGGAATTTGAGATAATCAAGGCAAGCGAGATAGGAAACGTCTGGGTGGTCGATAGAGCCGGATCTGCGAAGATGACCAAGCCCCGAACAAAGCGCAATATTATGCTCGCGGTTATTGTCGGTCTGTTCATGGGGATCGGTCTGGCCTTCTTCCTGGAATATTTTGATAACACCATCAATAACCCCGAAGACCTGAAGCAGATTACCGATATTCCTCTTCTGGGTTCCGTCATTAAATTTGATACCAATCACGATGGCGATAACGCCGGAGAGCTTATCACCCACAGCATGCCCAAGGCCAATGTTTCCGAGGCATTCAGAACCGTCAGGACAAACGTATTTTTTACCTCCTTCGATACACCGAAAAAATTAATAGGCGTAACCAGCGCCTTGCCCAAAGAAGGAAAGACACTTGTCTTGGCCAACCTGGCCGTCTCCGTTGCCCAGGCGGATAAGAAGGTTCTCATTATCGACGCCGACATGCGACGTCCCCGCATGCACAGGGTATTCAACCAGAAGCGTACCCCGGGGCTTTCCAACATCATCATGTCGGATGATCTTGAGGGAACGATCGCTGACGCCACACAAACACTTTCGATACCGGGGCCGGGGGTAGATGTTATCTGTTCCGGCGATATACCGCATAATCCAAGTGAGATGCTCGGTTCACAAAAGATGGAACGTATCATCGAGATACTGTCAGAGAAATATGACTATATCTTCTTTGACGGACCGCCTGTACTGTCGGTCAGTGACTCACTTGTCCTGTCAAAGCAGCTTGATGGAATACTTTTCGTTGTCAGCGCCGAAAATACAGAAAAAAACGCGTTTAAACAGGCCATGGAAACCTTTCAAAATGGTACGGTACTTGGTCTGATTCTGAACAAGGTAAACATTGCGAGAGATGGATATTACTATCGATATTATTATCAGTACTACTACAGTTACGAAGATCAGGATCAGGGCAGAGAAAAAAAGAGAAAAAAGGTACGAAAGCAAAAAACGCCACAAGACCGTGCAAAAACGCTGTTGACGCGCGTATACCACAAAATACTCGGAAAACAGACATAACCCGACTCTTTTGAGCCTGCCCCGTACTTGATACAGAGCCTGCCCCGTACTTGATACGGGGTCATACCGGCATGTCACCCCGTTGAAAAACGGGGCGGTATCCAGGATTTTTTACTCTGTCATTGCGGTGAAAACCGCAATCCAGAACCCAGCAATCATCAATGGACAAACAACCGGCAGTGTACATCCTGGCAAGTAAACGAAATGGAACCCTCTATATCGGAGTAACCTCCGACCTCGTTAAAAGAATATGGGAACACAAAAACGACATCGTGGAGGGTTTTACCAAACGCTACTGTGTTCACCAGCTGGTCTGGTATGAAATACACGAGAATATGGAATCGGCTATTGTGAGAGAAAAACGGCTGAAAGAATGGAAGCGAAAATGGAAACTGGAACTGATTGAAAAGAATAATCCCGATTGGAAGGACTTGTACAATACCATTCTTTGACTGGACTCCGGTTTCCACCGGAGTGACGACTTTAGATATTTGCATGATACTCACCCCGTCATACCGGCGCAAGCCGGTATCCAGAAAAATAAAACTCAAACCCATGAAACAGACTCTCTGTCAACTCATCATATTCGCGATAATCGTCTTCACGACGACCGCGAACGCCTCGGTTAACATATCGCCCGGTGACTCTTTTTACAAAGATCTGGATGCCCTCATCTCACAGGGCGCGATAAATAGTAATCTTTCATCGATAAAGCCATTTACCAGATCGGAAGCGGGCAGACTTCTGGCCGAAGCTATAGAACAAGCCGATAAAAAAGTAATTTCTCCACCCTCTGCGGCGCTTCTCGACAGGATGTCAAGAGAATATAAGGACGAGATATCTGAAGCCGGGGCTCACGGCAGCGCGCCCGATATATCTATAAAACCGCTGGAAGAGTTCTCCATCGGCTACACATTTCTGGACGGGCCATATTCAATATTCAATAACGAAGGAATTGAGTACTATGATGGACACAACGCGGTCGCGCAATTTCAATCGAGGGGCGAATTATGGGATGTTTTCTCATTTTATATACAGCCCATGGTTCTCTACAACCAAAGATTACAAAACATAGACGGGAACGATGATACAAGAGTAAAGCTACATAAAGGATATATCAAGTTTACCATTGACAATTTCGAGATCGAAATAGGACGGGATTCACTCTGGTGGGGGCCGGGATACCATGGCTCCCTTCTCATGTCGAACAACGCGCAGCCTTTTGATATGATAAAGCTGTCCAACCCGCGGGCCACACTGTTGCCCTGGATTTTCAGCCGGTTGGGCCCATTTAGATATAATATGTTTTTATCCGAACTGGATGAAGAATCAGATTCCGGGCACCCTCCCGATTCAAAGCTCTTTGGTCTCAGGTTTGATTTTAAACCACATCCGGTTTTTGAATTCGGGGTTTCATACCTGTGCCATTTCGGCGGTGACAGGCCCGGCATCGATAGCCTGAGCTTTTCAGATTATATCAATACCCTGTTCAGTAATGAGTGCAGAGATGGTGACAAGCGGGACAGCAATAAAGAATTTGCCATAGATGTCGCTGTTACAATACCAAATGTCAGCCGACTTTTGCCGGTTGCTGAATCTGTAAAGATCTACGCGGAATGGGGGGCGGAAGATGCGGGGTATCCCCCGGACAAACGGGCATATCTTTTTGGTGCGGTATTCAACGACATATTTACCTTAAGCGGTGTCACGCTACGATCAGAGTACGCCAACCTTTCTCCCAATAGTAGCCCCGGTACATGGTATACTCACGGATTGTGGCCAATGCAACAGAATGGACGAGTTTTTGGCCACCATGCCGGTACGGATTCCGATGATTTTTTTCTGGGAGTATCACACCGCCTTACAGATCGTTTTTCATACGAGATTGGTTTCGATAAAGAAAGAAACGGTATCAGCGAGGCATACACCCAGACAAAACAGCAGTATTTCCTGGAAACCGATGTTCGCGTCAGTGAACTCTTCAGATTCACACTCAGATACGCGTACGAAACCATAGACAATTATGAAAACATGCAAGACAACACACAGAAGAACCATTACCTGGGCACCACAATCACCTGGGACTTTTAATAAAAAATGTCATTCCGGTGCGTCATTCCGGCCGTCACCCCGGTGAAAACCGGGGCGGAATCCAGTGCTTTTATCTTGTCATACCGGTAAAAACCGGTATCCAGAAATATCAAATAATCACAAAACCACTGGACTCCGGTTTCCACCGGAGTGACGACTTTAGATATTTGCATGATACTCACCCCGTCATACCGACGCGTCATACCGGCGAAAACCGGTATCCAGAAGTCTCTTATGTTGTCATTGCGGCGAAAGCCACAATCCAGTTCTTTTTCGTGCTTTCGTGATAATCTTTTGCGAGAGCAAGTTGTAAAAAATACCATATGCATGCAAAAAGTCCTTGCAAAAAGTACCATACCTGTAGAGATCTTTGCACAAATGCCGTAATTTGTCATTTCGACCGCAGGGAGAAATCTTAACAATGTAACGCCTCAGAAACACAAGATTTCTCGTCGCTTACACTCCTCGAAATGACAAAAAATAACACTCCTCGAAATGACATTATGCAAAGCTCTCAATCTTTTAAAGAAGGGCGCTGTTCCTAATTATGAACCCCTAACTTTTCCTTGACAAACCACATCATAGTATATATTGTCAGTATATACTATATATGATGGAGGGTAGCAATGAAAACAGCAAAATTGTTTAAGAACGGGCAAAGCCAGGCCGTCAGACTGCCAAAGGATTTTAGAATCGCCGGAAGCGAAGTATATATTAAAAAACAAGGTGATATGGTTATCCTGTTACCTAAAGAAAAATCATGGGATACTCTTTTTGACAGTCTGAACCATTTCGCTAAAGATTTCAAAATCGAGCGAAATCAACCACTGAAAAATCAAAAACGAGAGTCAATGTTCAAATGAAATACCTTCTGGACACAAATATTTGCATATACATCATAAATGAAAAGCCAGAGAAGGTATTGAAAAGATTTGAACAGTATCCCGTTCATGAATTTGGGATTTCATCAATAACACATGCGGAACTGCGGTATGGAGTTGCAAAAAGCAAGCATAAAGATACAAATCAAAATGCCCTTGATGAGTTCTTGTTGCCATTAACGATTCTTCCTTTTTATGGCGAAAGATTGGTTGCATGCTATGGAGAAATAAGGTCATTGCTGGAATCCAAAGGCAAAACAATCGGTCCGCTTGACATGCTGATCGCTGCCCATGCTTTGAGTCTGGAACTGACGATTATTTCAAATAATATCAAAGAATTTTCAAGAATTCCAAACCTCAAATACGAAAATTGGACATAACCACCGGTATATTCCCTCCGTCCTTTCGTGATAATCATTTAGTCTTTATTTTTTGTTTTTAATCTTTTAAATTAAGCTTCTTTCGTGATTTTGTACCTTTGCACAAATGCCGTAATTTGTCATTTCGACCGCAGGGAGAAATCTTAACAATGTAACGCCTCAGAAACACAAGATTTCTCGTCGCTTACGCTCCTCGAAATGACATTATGCAAAGCTCTCAATGTCATTTCGAGCCAAGCGAGAAATTTTATCAACCCAAAACCCAAAACCCAAAACCGGAACGTAAAAAGGGCATAGCCCTTAATCTTTTCAACCGTGAACCGGTAACTGTGAACCGGCAACTACACCTCGTGATCGCGTACCCGGAAGAGGCGAAAGTTAAAAAGTTAAGAACGTCCCCAAGCCGTCCCCTCTGGGCCTTCAGCCTGCATTTAACCTTGACTATAATACAGCCATCGTATGTAAATGACCTGACTTTGTTACAACCTCATTTAACCTCAGTTTTGTTTTCAGGGAGCCACATTTGTTTTACAGAAAAATAATTAACGAACTCAATCAATGGGCGGAAGAAAAAGATAGAAAACCGTTGATCCTCAGGGGTGCCAGGCAGGTTGGGAAGACAACAGCCATAGATATTTTTTCGAAGGCGTTTGACCGGTATATATACCTCAATCTGGAAAAAAAGGAAGACGCGGAAATATTTAATAACGATCTTCCTCTGAAAGACCTTATCCAGGCCATTTACCTGTCAAAAAATATTCCCCCTTCAGGTGGCAGGACGCTTCTGTTTATCGATGAGATACAGAATTCACCCCATGCGGTGAACATGATGCGGTATTTTTATGAATCCGCCGGCGATATCCATGTCACCGCCGCGGGATCATTGTTAGAAACAATAATCGGTAAAGACCAGATCAGTTTCCCCGTTGGGCGCGTTCAATATAAATTCATGTATCCCCTGACATTTGAAGAATTCCTTTCCGCGATCGAAGCCGGGCAGGCGCTGGATCTTTACCATACAATTCCCTGTCCGGAATTTGCCTTTACACAAATCCTGCGTCATTTTCACACATACTGTCTTATCGGGGGAATGCCGGAAATTATTAAAAATTACAGGGAGAAAGAAGATGTCCCATCCTTAACCCCCATCTATCAGGGACTTTTAACCTCCTATCTTGATGATGTAAGCAAATATGCCCGAAACGCTACGATGATTCAGGTAATAAGACACGCGATTGAATCCGTGCCATTTGAAGCCGGGAAGAGGATAAAATTTCAGGGATTTGGCAGATCAAATTACAGATCGCGGGAAATGGGAGAGGCATTAAGAACACTTCAGCGCGCAATGCTTATTTATCTTCTCTACCCATCGACCTCCACCGAGCCGCCAATAATTCCCGATCTGAGAAAATCACCAAGACTTCAATTCCTTGATACCGGACTGATCAACTATTTTGTCAACCTCCAAAGCTATTTTTATAAAGCGGGTGATCTCCATTCGTTTTACCAGGGCCTTCTCGCGGAACATATAGTTGGGCAGGAACTGCTGGCAATAGACATGAACAAACCCGGGAACACATCATTCTGGATCAGAGAAAAAAAACAGTCAAACGCGGAAGTGGACTTTATCATTCCCTATAAAGAATATATCATTCCCGTAGAAGTGAAATCCGGAAAAACCGGCGCGCTGCGTTCATTGCACCAGTTCATAGACAGATCAAACCACCCATACGCGATAAGACTATATGCCGGGCCACTGGAAAAAATACAGACAAAAACACCCGCAGGAAAACCATATACACTCCTGAATCTCCCCTACTTCCTTGCCGGGAAGATATATGAATACATTGAGTGGCTAATACCCCCGGGGACATGACACGATTTAGCGAGCTTGTCATTGCGAGCCGGCCCTTGGCCGACGTGGCAATCCACTATGCTTCTCCCTCGTCATTCCGGTGGAAACCGGAATCCAGAAGATGAGATGTTTGCATAATACCCACATTGTCATTGCGAACGTTTCTCACTGTCATTTCGAATCCCGATTTATCGGGATGAGAAATCTTAACATATTAAATTTATTAAGTATTAAGATTTCTCGCTTTGCTCGAAATGACAAAAAAAGGAATTACGACACAGTCTCCAGATCGGGAATACAGCGTAGTAAAATAAATCTGCCCCCTTTTTTCCGCTGTCAAAAAAACTAGAAAAATATAGAAACCAATAATCCAATGGACGTCCCCAAGATTTCCAATGAAGATGAAATAGATCAGTATTGCAAATAAGGTCACAAGGCACCAGCGTCCCCCATTGCTCTACATACCGCGACCTCTTTTATCTTGACAAAGGCACCATTATGACGTACATATTATGCAACATGTTGATAAAAAACTCAGGGAAACTTTACCATGGATACAGCAACTCAAAATAAAGACGAGCGGATCAACCTCCGTTTGAAAAGCAGCGCAAAGCGTCTCATAGCGCACGCGGCCGATTTTGAGGGCAAGACAGTCAGTCATTTTATACTGACCAGTGCCTTAAAGCGTGCAGAGGAAACCGTCCAAGAGCATCAGATGATGACGTTGAATACTAAAAATTCAAGGGCCTTTTTCGATGCGCTGGCCGCTCCGGTGCGTTTTAATCGCAAATTGACCGCGGCTCTTGAAGAATATGATAAGCGCGTCATCAGCAAATGAGGAATTCCCGGAATCTGGTTATAGCGCCGCTGAACGCCGCTCATAACAGAGCCGGCTTCCACTGTAATGTAGAAGCACTGGATCAGTATATTCATAAGCAGGCAGGGCAGGATATCAGGCGCCGTATCAGTCGTATTTTCGTTGCAGCGCTGCCGGACAACCCCAAAGAGGTGATAGGTTATTACAGCCTGAGCACATTATCCATTAAACTGAGGCAATTGCCGGAAAAACTGGCCAGGAAATTGCCGAAGCATCCGGTCCCCGCTGCTCTGGTTGGCAGACTGGCAGTCAGTAAAAATGCCCAGGGATGCGGCATAGGCAAAATGCTGCTGGTAGATGCCATTAAGCGAACACTGACGGTCAGTGACCAGATCGCAATCTATGCCATGGTTGTGGATGCCATTAACGACAACGCCAAAGGTTTTTATGAGCAATTCGGGTTTGCCCGCTTAAGCGATAACAGCCCAAGACTATTTCTGCCTTTAAAATCTTTTGAAGACAACCCAGCTTAGAGACCGAGTTACTTCCTTATTGATGTCCCTTATGTTGTGACTGCTTTTATTTAAACTGGTATGAAAATTTACCCTCACAGTTATAAAAGGATGGCAAACTAACAAAACTACCAGCGTCCCCACCCAACTCGTTTGTCATTTCTCATCCCGATTTATCGGGATAAGAAATCTTTTAATCTTTTCAATTTACTTCTTTCGCGTTTTCGTACCTTCGTGATTTCGTGATAGGTTTTTAATCTTTTCGTGGTTTCGTGATAATCTTTTAATCTTTTAATTCAACATCAACCATTCAACATTAAAAATTGTATTTGTGATTTTCCTAAAACTTAGCCCTATAGAAAGCAATACGATACATTTTTCATAAAAGGCCTTGACCTTGTTATCATCAGATGATAACTTAAAATCAAAATGACTAAGAAAGAATATTCCAGAGAAGATGTTCCACTTGATACCTTATTAAATTTGGATGGTGAGATTTTTCCAATGGATAATGGGTACTGGACAAAATTTAATGCATCCAGGGTTGCGCCTACTCCACAAATTCCTCATGGAGTCAGATATTCATTAACATTGCATGATCGTAATAACACGCGCGTCCTGGGGTTTGATAATGCGCACACATTTAAACCAAAGAAAAATAAGTACGGTGCACGTAAGATTACCTGGGATCATAAGCACAAGACGGAAAAGGTTCATCCTTATGAATTCGAATCAGCGAGCCGGCTTCTTGAGGATTTCTGGAAAGACGTTGAGGAAATATTGAAATAGGATAAAGGTGACACAATGGGCAAAAAAACATTAAAAATAGGGATTATCTCCCGGGAAGATTATAAAAAAAGAACAATTGCGATTGCGCGGGGGGAATATACGCCTAGGAAAAATGAACCAAAATTCTGGTTTGAATCAGTGCAGTCGATGGCGCAGGTTCTCAGCAGCGAGAATCAAAAGCTGCTTAAAATCATAAAGGAGCAAAAACCGGCATCTTTAAAAGAGCTTGAACTGGCATCAGGCAGAAAGCGCGGCAACCTGTCCCGGACATTAAACACAATGTCGCGATACGGGATAGTTGATCTGGTCAAACATAACCGGGCGCTGAAACCGGTTGTAAAAGCGACAGATTTTAAAGTTGAATTTGGGCTGAATACTTCGATGAGCTAAATCTGTGGCAAAGCATATGGCCATGACCCGATTTAGCACGGGGACATGACCCGATTTAGCGAGCTTGTCATTGCGAGCCGGCCCTTGGCCGACGTGGCAATCTCCTATGCTTTTCCCTCGTCATTCCGGTGGAAACCGGAATCCAGAAGATGAGATGTTTGCATAATACCCACATTGTCATTGCGAACGTTCCTCACTGTCATTTCGAATCCCGATTTATCGGGATGAGAAATCTTATAAAAAGGGCGCTGTCCCTAATATTCCAAATGACATTGTGCAAGAGTCTCACATAGGAGATTTTTCATTGACAATTAGACCAGACCAGACTAAACTAACTTCAATGTTTTTATGAAAAGAGGCTGTCATGAAAATTACGAATATATCTGAAGCAAAGGCTAGTTTGTCTTATTTGATAAAAATAGTTCAAGAATCAGATCAACCTTTGATTATAGGTAAGGCAGGGAAACCTGTTGCTGTCCTTTCTGCTTTCAAAAAAGAAGATTTCCCCCGCAAACTCGGTGGAAGC
>JAGGXJ010000042.1 GCA_021163105.1 Syntrophobacterales bacterium | reverse complement strand
GCCCCGATGAATCGGGACATTATAATTGCAAGTAACTTGCGTTATTTAAATTCGTGTATTACTTGGCATATATTAAGAAGTATCAATAAGTTATGGTGATTTTGTAAATTCTAGTTACTTGGAAGTCCCAAAACCGTCATGCCGGGCTTGATCCGGCATCCAGAACATACTGAAATTACTGGATTCCGGCTTTCGCCGGAATGACGGAAAACAGTATTTCCCGACTTTTTACGGGTACATCATTCTTGGAATATTAAATGTGTACCTGTGTTTATTTTTCGCATGCCTTGATCGTAAACGAAAATCCTCATAAATCAACATAATCATGAATTATCAGACAAACAGCGGGAAATTCAGAGAAGGTCTTGCCAGAGGAATCAGCAAGGGATGGAAGGGTTTTGTATGGATGATAGAGATAATTCTTCCTGTGTCTTTCCTGACTGCGCTTCTCGCGTGGAGTGGATGGATGGAGCGGGTTGATTTTGTAATCCAGCCGGTTCTGGGATTTTTGAGCCTTCCGGGCATTGCCGCGCTGCCGCTGCTTATGGGAGCGCTGACCGGCATATATGGCGGGATTGCTTCAATGGCGGTTCTTCCTCTCAACGTAGGGCAAATGACCTTGATAGCCGTCTTTCTCCTTATAGCGCACAATCTGATTCTGGAAGGGATAGTCCAGGGGAAATCGGGCATGGGAATTTTGAAAGCCACTCTTTTCCGTCTTGTCTCCGCTGTTATTGCCGTGCTTATCATAGCGCCCTTCATAAATACAGATGGACAGAGTACAGCCGGCGCCACGATGACTGTATTGCATTCCAGTCAAACGTTCACGGATATGCTCAGTCAGTGGTGTCATGTGATGTGGGCCCTGGCCATAAAGATATTTTTCATAATTATGTTTGTGCTGATGATGGTGGAAACACTCGAGATATTCGGCTGGATAAATTATATTGTCAGGTGTATCTCTCCCGTTTTGAAGATTATGGGATTGAGCCGGAATGTCGGCATTCTGTGGATAACCGCCATCATGTTCGGGTTGGCTTATGGTGGTGCGGTAATTGTTGAAGAAGTAAAAAGGGGAAATCTTACTGATGAAGAACTGGAAAGGCTTCACCTGTCCATCGGTATCAATCATGCTGTGATTGAAGATCCCGCACTATTTCTTCCCTTTGGTATAGGTTTGTTCTGGTTATGGATCCCGCGTTTGGTGATGGCGATAGTTGCGGTGCATCTGCTTGCATTGTGGCGTGGTTTTACCAGGCCGGAAAAGTGTTGACAGACCTTCGGGTATTATAATAAATTTACCCACAGTGATATGAGAAAAACTGGAAAGGTGATAATATGAAGACAGGAAATATGGAACTCAATCCCATTGTTGAAAAGCAGATAAAAAAGTGGGAAATATCGAAAGAGAGGAGAAAAGACAGAAAAGAAGCATCTTCGTCTGTCATAACCATTTCAAGACAACCGGGAAGTATTGTAAATGAACTGGTTCAGCGACTCTCTAAGGAATTGAAGCTTGATATCATAGATTCCAAGGTCATACATGGGGTAGCGGAAAGCGTCAAAATGAGCGATAAGGTTGTTTCGCACCTGGATGAGAAGACACGCAATGTACTGGATAACTGGATAGTGTATCTGAAAGCGACGCGCTTTCTCCTGGCGGATACATATGTATATCATCTGACAAAGGTCATAGGTTCCATAGGAAAGCAAGGGAATGCCATCATTATCGGCAGGGGCGCCAATTTGATTCTTCCCCCCGATGAGACCCTCAGGGTAAGGTTCATTGCGCCCATGGAGACTAAGGTTCACCATATGATGCATGAGTTTAATATTCCAGAAGAGGATGCAAGGCAGCAGATTATTCTGAAGGAAGCGGAACGCGGGGACTCGATAAGAAGATATTTCAAGGTGGATATAGAAGATCCAATCAATTACGATCTCATTATAAATACGGAATTTCTGGGAGTGGAAAACATTATCGGTGTGATAAAATCGGCATTGAAATTCAAAAAAACTCCTTCCAGACGCGAAACAGATAAATAAACAGGCCGTCAGACCAGAACGCGATCCGGGAAGAAAGGAAATATATTGTGATTATTCGTCATTATGAAGATGTGGAAGCGGTTGAAATGATGAAGGGCGTCAAAAAAAGGGTTGTCATAGGAGAACAGGAAGGCGCCCCCAATTTTATTATGAGGGTATTTGAGCTGGAACCGGGAGCATCCAGTCCTCTGCACGATCATCCGTGGGAACACGAGATATTTGTGCTGAAGGGAAATGCCGCGGCCAGGAACAATTTTGGGGATGAAACCCCTGTAGGAGAAGGGGCTACCATCTTCATTCCACCCGGTGAGGAACACTGTCTGATAAATAGAAGCGAAGGGAGCTTTTGCTTTATGTGTCTTATACCGACGGGTGTGGAATAAACGTAACCGTTCACGGTTTACAGTTACCAGTTCACGATTGAAAAAACATAATCAGCATAGAGTTTGTCTGACTTTTGCCGGACTTTCAACTCTTTGTAGTTTTTTAGCATTTCACTCGAATCCCCGAATCCCTGGTACCTCGAACCCTTTTCTATTATGATTATTTTATTTGAACAATCTCGCCATCTATCACCGTGAGCATATGAAGGGGTTTTTCCGCGTCTCCTGTTCCGGAAAATGAAGTCAATCCTGTTATGCCGGGATAGTTCTTGAGGTGTAAGAGGCTGTCTTTCAGCTCATCTCTGGTTTCTACAACATCTTCCGTTATCAGATCTGCCATTATTTTTGTCGCGTCGTATGCGAGTGCTTCCATGTCGCCCGGTTCCCTGCCGCATGCGACATAAAAACGATCTATAAAAGTCCTAACCTCCGGACGGACACTGTCCAGAAAAAAACAATCAGTAAAAATTGCCCCTTCAAGATATTTACTGTCCTTTTTCAGGAGATCCGGAGAATTCCAGATACTTGTTCCCAAGAGCCGCACGCCTGTGATATCGTAGAAGGCCAGTTGGGGGGCTATCATGTTCACGGTGGAACAGGAGTCCGGTATAAAGAGCACATCGAAACCCACGATCGGAATCGGCTTTTCTTCCGATTTTTTGTCTTTTCCAGACAAGTTTAACCCGGTTAATGCCTTTATCTCCTTACCGAAGTCGGTCTGCTTACTGCTATATGATTCCGCTCCGCGTATCTGTCCTCCCTGCCAGAGTACCTCGTCCCAGAACAGGTTCATCATCTTTGTTCCATAATTGTCATCGGGATATAAGATAGCGAAATTCTTTATACCGAGGTTATCGATTGAATATGTAACAAGTGCTTTTACCTGCATATCCCCGGTAAGAAAATCTCGAAAAACATAATCACCTGTTTCGGTAATATCTTTCTTCTGGGTCAGAGTTATTATGGGGACGCCCAGTTCCTGAGCCTCTTTGGCTGCTTCAAAAGCGGCCGCGCTTCCGAGAGGACCTATTATGCCGATAACATGATGTTCATTGGCCAGTTTTCTTACCGCCTCTCTGGCCGTGTCGGGATCACCTTTCGAGTCTTCTATAAAGAGTTGTATGGGACTGCTGTATCCGGGGTCGAATATGCCGGAGGCGAGGATAACGGCATCAAGCGCCCGGTTTCCATAGGAGGCATATTTCCCGGTGAGGGGAAGAACGCACCCGACCGCGTAGTGTTTTACCAGCTTCATGGCGGCAATTTTCCGGTGCAGAACCTCTCCCTTTTCGAACAGAGGATGTTCCCCGTAGCCGGAAAGAAACCTGCTCAGATATTCATCCGCCTTTTCAAAGTTTCTGATATCGCAAGATGCAACGGCAAGTGCGTAGAAAAGATACCCAGAGGGGTATCCCCACCAGTAATCCTTTTTTATTTCCTGGAGCTGATCGAGTGGCAGGCCATAGGCAATGATATCTTCGATCTTCTTTTTTACAGACTCTTTAAGTTTTGTATCCGGCCTGCTCTTCAGTGATTCCATATACCAGTTGAATGCCGGCCTGTTTTGGCCTGATTCTGCAAAATTGTCACCCATCAGTGATTCTATTTCCGGTTTCAGATAAGAGGGGATCTTTCTACTGAGGAGTTTCCTGCAGATGTCTTCCGAGGTTTCATTCATACCCAGGCGTGAATAAGAAAGCGCGAGCATGTAGCGAGCCTCCGCGTAGATAGGGTCCTCCTCAAGTCCGCCGGGAATAAAACTCAGTTCCTCTATAGCCCTGCTGTACTCCTCGCGGGCGATGAAGACCTCTCCCCGCTTCAGATGAGACAAAAATGCCACTCTGCCTGATGGAAAGCGTTCAAGTATGTTTTCGTAAAGAGCCATAGCTCGGTCAAAACGTTTTTCTCTGAACGCCTCGTTGGCGCTGTCAAATGTCCGGACTACCTCTTCAGACATACCTTCGAAAACGATTCGGGGACTTTCCCTTTGAATGGGCACTCCGGCGCATCCTGTGGCAAACAGTATCAGCGCGGCGCACAGGGCGCATAGTATCTTTTGTGGTTTTTTCATTATATTTTCATTTGTACAGTGAGTTGATATATTTTAGTGTTTCCATAGCCATTGATGGGGAATCGATAAAAACAGACAGCTCATGATTATACTTGAGCGCGGAGTTTGTCAAATTGTGACTTCCCAGGAATATATACCTTTTGTCGATTACGGCTACCTTTGTGTGAGTAGTGATGTGTGGAGAATCAAAACGTACATCGATACCTTTTCCCTCCAGTCTTGCGGTTGTCTCCTTGTTGTTTTTATCGATTTGAGAACTCCTTGCTACGGCGCCTTTTTCAAGAATAATCCTTACCTCTACCCCACGTTTAGCTGCGCGGACGAGCCCGGCGAGAAGCCTGTCCGTGTAACTCTTGCTGTAGCCATTTGTTTTGAACAGAAAGAACGACATGACAATCTCATCCTTAGCGTTGTGGATTGCCTTCATGAATGCGGGAAAATATTCCCTGTCTTGGAGCAAGTTCACGCGGCCATCTTCCGGTGAATGAAGATCCGATGCCGCGGCCCGCAACGAACATGGTCCCGCCCACAGGAGCGCGCATAAGAGCAGGGCGGATATAATGCTGAAAACGCGAATGTCTGAGGGTTTTTCATTCATTTTATCTGGCATCCTCCACGGGAGAGTGATACTACATAATCCGGGTCGTTAAGTCAAAAATATCCGGAGAAAAACTGAAACTTGGAAAAACTGGCAACCATATTCATATCATCTTTTATCATCGCTCTATCCGGCGCGATGATGCCGGGGCCTGTGCTGACCGTAACCATAAGTGAAAGCACAAAAAGAGGTTTTATCGCCGGCCCTCTGATAGTTCTCGGTCATGCTGTTCTCGAAATATTGTTGCTTGTACTCCTTACCTTGGGATTTGCGGATTTAATAAATAATCCCGGATTGTTAGGGATTGTCGGAATAGCGGGAGGCGCTGTTCTGCTCTGGATATCTTTTGATATGCTGAAAGGCATAAGACAGCTCAAACTTGATCTTTCAAACGGGGAAAGCGCATGGGGTGGTCCCGTAATAGCGGGTATTCTGACGAGTCTGGCAAACCCTTACTGGATAATATGGTGGGCAACAATCGGTCTGGGTTATGTCATCATTTCGATGAAATTCGGATTCATCGGTGTGGCAGTTTTCTTCACAGGGCATATACTGGCTGATCTGCTGTGGTACAGCATCGTATCGCTGTTTGTTTCACGGGGAAGGAAGCATATAAGCGACGGAATATATCGGGGGATTATCGGTATCTGCGCTGTTATGCTTATTTTCTTCGGTATATATTTTGGAGTCTCGGGAATAAGGTATTTTATATAAATCTGCGGTAAGATGCCACGGATCAATCCTCCTTTTCATATTCCTCTATCATTTTCTGTTCTATATGAAGGCGAATCTTTTCAAATTCTTCAGGATCCATATTCTCGGGAACAGACTCAAGGGGGCCGAATCGGATGACAACCTTGCTGAATGGTTTGGGAACAATGAATCGATCCCAGCTATTAAATATCCAGCCATTTTTATAAAAGACATAGGTTGGACAAATCGCAGCCCCCGACTGTTGTGCCATAGATATAAGCCCCGGTTTTATAATATGTGGAGGCCCCGTTGGCCCGTCTACTACGTGGGCCGCGAATCTGTTTTTGATGAGCTCATCGACTATCGTTTTCAAGGCATCTCTGCCTCCACGGGAGCTTGATCCGCGTGCCGGTATCCAGCCCATTCTCTCAGCAATATTGGCAACAAAATCCCCGTCTCTGCTTTGAGAGATCATAACACAGATCGGTCTGCGGAATGTTTTGGGAAAGTGGAATATTCCAAAGAATCTCTGATGCCAGAAGGCTATCACAACCCGCCCTTTGTTTTTCAGGTGATTTTTGACCGTGTCTTTGCCCTCAAAACGCAGTTTTATGGTCTTTAAGTACAGATTGAGGATATAATACGCGAAGAAGGTCAAAAAATGTTTAATGAAGAAAAATTTAATCTCTTTTTTCAGGTTCATAATGACTCAGGCTCCTGATATAAATATGAGCGAATAATACACATGAATAATCACCTGTCAAGGGGGAATTTATTGTTGTGTTATAATTAGTGTCTATCCCCAATTTCCTAACTTCTTTGGTCTTTTTCTTGACTTTAGTTTTTTGATTCTTTAGTATCCAAACCGTTTTAAGAACTGAATAAACCGGGAACAGCTATCCCTGATTAATAAATCCATGTAATTCAAGAGGCGGAGCTGTATCAATCCCATATCTACAGGAGGTTTTCATTATGGACGGCAAAAAATTCGGGCAGAATCCACTTATCCCCATTAGTACAATTTTTTTGTAATTCAGGTGAGAACTGAAATCCAGAGGTCATCGTAGGAGCGAGTTTGCACGCGACCCTTTTGTTCAACCATCAAACATTCAGCATTGCTCTTCATTGTTTCCCAAGAAAGGTAATTCTTCCACATGAATTCTTATAGTTTCCCATATCTCAAACAGCTTGAGTCCGAATCCATTCACATCATGCGGGAGGTTGTCGCAGAATTCAAGAATCCCGTTATGCTTTATTCCGTTGGCAAAGATTCCAGTGTCATGGTGCGTCTCGCCCAGAAGGCATTCTATCCGGGTAAATTCCCATTTCCGCTCATGCATATCGATACAGGTTATAAATTCCCCGAGATGTATGAATTCAGAGACCGCTTCTGCGAAGAGATCGGCGCCACTCTCATCGTGGAGCGAAATGAGGAATGGATTGCCAAAGGATGCCATCCACTGAAACTGGGGACCGATAAATGCTGCTGGTATCTAAAGACACAGGGTCTTCTCGACGCGTTGAAGAAACATGACTTCGATGCCGCTTTCGGCGGCGCTCGCAGAGAAGAAGAAAAATCGCGTGCAAAAGAACGCGTATTTTCTATCCGCGACGAATTCGGACAGTGGGATCCTAAAAACCAGCGCCCTGAACTCTGGGACCTTTACAACACGCGCTTAAACGAGGGCCAGACCGTAAGGGTATTTCCCCTGAGCAACTGGACTGAGGTGGATATCTGGAATTACATACGGATGGAGAATATCCCCGTGGTTCCTATCTATTTTGCGCGGGAGCGTGAAGTGATAGCACGCAACGGGATATTGATTCCCGTCTCCGCATTTTCCACCGTCCAGGATGACGAAAATAGTCATTACAATAATGAGAAGATCCGGAAAATCAACTGCCGTTTCAGAAGTCTTGGGTGCATTCCCTGCACCGGGGCGATACCATCGGAATCAACCACGCTGGATGACCTGATTATAGAGGTCATCAATACCAGGAAATCGGAACGGGAAAACCGTGTGATAGATCTGGGCAGCGATGCCGCGATGGAAGACAAAAAGAAGGAGGGATACTTCTAATGCCAACCAGAGAAAAAACCCTCTTGCGATTTGTTACAACGGGCAGTGTTGATGACGGAAAATCCACCCTTATCGGCAGGTTGTTATATGAAACGAAATCTATCTTTGAAGACCAGTATGCCGCGGTTGAAAAGACATCAAAGAAACGGGGTCAGGATGAAGTGGACCTTGCTCTTCTCTTGGACGGTCTGTCTACCGAGCGGGAGCAGGGGATAACCATAGATGTAGCCTACCGGTATTTTGAATCACCGAACCGGAAATTCATCATTGCCGATACCCCGGGCCATGTGCAGTATACCCGAAACACTGTCACCGGCGCGTCAACCTCGGAACTGGCCATTATACTGATCGACGCGAGAAACGGGGTACTGACACAGTCCAGACGACACGGGATAATAATCTCTCTTCTGCAGATTCCCCACTTGATAGTGGCAATCAACAAAATGGATCTTGTCGACTATTCCGAAGAGGTCTACAAAGATATCGTATCAACCTACCAGGATTTTTCCGAGAAACTGGACATTCATGATATCGTCTTCATCCCCGTCTCCGCCCTCAAGGGTGACAATGTCACGGCAAAAAGCGACAATATGTCCTGGTACGAGGGATCAACTCTACTGCATTATCTGGAGACTGTTCACGTAACAGCGGATAGAAATCTTTTGGACTTCCGTTTTCCTGTCCAGAATGTCATCCGGCCCCACCTCGATTTCAGGGGTTTTGCCGGCAGGATAACATCCGGCACAATCAACGCGGGAGAAGAAATAGCAATTCTTCCATCCGGCAGGACATCTACGGTGGAATCGATAGTAACATATGACAATGAACTTAAAGAGGCTTTTGCCCCGCAGTCGGTTGTCTTGACACTCGCGGACAAAATCGACATCAGCCGTGGTGATATGATTGTCCGGAAGAACAATCTGCCTCAGATCGAAAATCATATCGAAGCCATTATCTGCTGGATGGACGAAGAGGCAATATCGAATGGAAATCCCTATATTCTCAAGCACACAACAAAATACGTCAAGGCCTTCATTCCACGAATTCTGTATAAAATCGATGTAAACACCCTTCACAGAGAAAAAACAGACACACTCTCACTCAACGAAATAGCCAGGGTTGAAATCCGGACAGCTTCCCCCCTCTTTTTTGACAGCTACAAGAATAATCACGGCACCGGGAGCTTCATACTGATCGACCCCTATACCAGCAACACCGTTGCCGCTGGGATGATACGGGGACCCGCGCGTACAATTGATGAGCTGGCTGAAAAAACAGAAGCCAAAGCCTCTCAGAAAAAATCCCCCCACACTGTCTGGAGCGGCTGGAACATCCCGAAAAAGACACGGGAAGAACGCAACGGCCATAAAGCGGCGGTGCTGTGGTTTACCGGATACTCGGGGTCAGGCAAGTCGACGATTGCGAGAAATCTTGAAAAAACTCTCTTTGCCGCGGGATGCCATACCATGCTCCTTGACGGCGACACCATCAGACATGGCCTGTGTGGAGACCTGGGCTTTTCAAATGAAGACAGGTCGGAGAATATAAGACGGGCGGGAGAAGCTGCAAAGCTTTTCTTTGAATCAGGCGATATAGTCATATGCGCGTTTATATCCCCCTTCGAGAGAGACAGGGCCTTCGCGAGAGCGTTGATACCGAAAGACAGATTTTTCGAGATCTACACTAAATGCAGTCTCGACGTATGTAAGAGACGTGATCCCAACGGACTCTACAAAAAGGTAAAGAATGGGGAGATCAAAGAATTTACCGGCATTTCATCACACTACGAAGAGCCACAAGCTCCGGAAATTATTGCCGAAACAGATTTGCGCACAGTAGATGATATCGTCACGGAAATCACAGGAATAATAAAAGAAAAAGAGATAATAAAATAGGGACGCAGATGTAAACAGAAAGAACAGAGATTTCTTTCTTTTATTACTCCGGCAATTAAACATATCAACTGTCATGCCGGACTCCGATCCGGCATCCAGGACAATTCTGGATTCCGGCTTTTGCCGGAATGACGGCTTTGACATATATTGTTGCCGGAGTAATAAAATCCTGAAAATCTGCGTTTATCTGCGTGCTATAAAATAGAAAGGACAGAATTTATGGAAATTACGGTAGCTCTTTTTCTCTGGCTTTTCCTGCTCGCCTTCACCTGCGAATTTATTGACGCCTCCATGGGCATGGGCTATGGCACAATCCTTTCCCCGGTTTTGATCATCATGGGATTCGACCCGGTTATCGCTGTACCCGCTATTTTGCTGTCCCAGGCCTTTGGCGGCTTTACAGCCTCCTTCTTCCATCACCAATTTAACAATGTTTCCTTCAAGCGAAACTCCGATGACTTAAAGATTGTTTTCGTAATAGTCGGTTTCGGTATCATTGCTGTAATTGCCGCTGTTTTTATTTCCGTAAATATTTCCAAAACCTTTCTCAAAACGTATATCGGCATTCTGGTTATTATTATGGGCATTGTACTTCTGCTGAATCGAACATTTACCTTTTCATGGAGAAAAATGGTAGCAATCGGCATATTGAGCTCTTTTAATAAGGCAATGTCCGGGGGAGGGTTTGGTCCGGTGGTAACAGGAGGCCAGATCATATCCGGGCAGAAACCCAAACAGGCTGTCGGCGTTACAACGTTGGCCGAAGCGCCTATTTGTATAGTTGCCTTTCTTACATATCTCATTGTGAGAACCATTAAAGAAGTGGATGTTCCTATACTGGAAATGCCTGCCTCAGAGTTTTTTTCCATGTTATTTTCACCACAGCTGTTTCAATGGGAATTACTCATGGCGTTACTTCTGGGCTCAATAATCGTGGCGCCCTTCGCAGCCTTTACAACAAAACTTACGAAAAACAATTTAAGATACATTGCAGGCACAATAATTATCGTTCTGGGCGTGTGGACTTTATATAAAACGTTTTGTATTTAAAGAAACCTTAAATCGCGTCCTCTTTTTTACCCCGGGTTGCAAAAAATAAATCTGGTGAATAGACGTATGTCGAATAAGCAAAACAGAAACATAAAAAAACTGTCTATCATTATACCAGCTTATAATGAAGAATTTACTATTCATTTAATATTGGATAAAATTAAGGCGGTAAGATTGCTCAATGAAATACAAAAGGAAATTATCATAGTAAATGATTGCTCAACCGACGACACAAAAGAGGCAATACAAAAATACATTTATGATAATCAGGATGTCCGGATAAGATATTTCGAGCATGAAGTAAATAAAGGTAAGGGAGCGGCTCTGCATACAGGAATATCAAAAGCAACAGGAGAATATCTGATAATACAGGACGCGGATCTTGAATATGACCCGGATGAATACAATGATTTGCTGAAACCCGTTGTATCGGGTTTTGCCGATGTAGTCTATGGATCGCGATTTATAGGCAGCAAACCCCACAGGATTTTATTTTTCTGGCATACAATCGGTAACAGGTTTCTGACATTACTTTCCAATATATTCACCAATCTTAATCTGACGGATATGGAAACATGTTATAAACTTTTCAACACAAAGATGATTCAAGCCATACAGTTGAAAGAAGATCGTTTTGGATTTGAACCTGAAATTACCGCGAAGATCGCTCGAATATCTAATGTAAGAATTTATGAAACAGGCATTTCATATTATGGCAGAACCTATGAAGAAGGAAAAAAAATTGGTTGGAAAGATGGGGTTAGGGCTGTCTATTGTATAATAAAGTATGGGCTTTTCAGATCTGAATAAATATGAATAAACATTACATTACCCCCCCCCAGTCTGCTCTTTTTGCAATGTTTTACCTGGTTATTTTTACCGGTATTTCCCTGGCTGTTTATCAATTCATATTGAATCGAAGTTTATGGTTGGATGAGGCCTCTCTTGCGCTTAATATCATTGGCAAAGATTTCCTAGGACTTACAAAACCGTTAGATTATAAACAGGTAGCGCCTATAGGATTTTTATTCATAGAGAGATTATCTGTCCTGATGCTGGGTAAAAATGAATTTGCGCTTAGGATTTTCCCACTGATCAGTTTTCTGGTTTCCATGCCATTCTTTTATTTGCTTGCTTATAAACTGGCCGGAAACAAGATAATCGCGCTTCTCTCGACATCGATCTTAAGTATAACGCTCCCGCTTTTAAGATATTCCTCGGAGGTTAAACAGTATTCGTCAGATGTTATGTTTGCCGTAATAATTTTATGCTGCTCTTTGACTCTTAAACTGAATAAAAACAGATCATTATTCATATATGCAATCATCGGCAGTATTGCGATATGGTTTTCAAACATATCGGTAATAATACTGTTTGTCGCCGGCATTTACTCTCTGTATTTTGAAGGTTATCGGAATAAAAATTACAGGGTTTTATTCCCTATTCTGTTCTGGGCAATTTCTTTCTTTATTTATTACGTCTTTTTCATTCATAATCACCCGCATACGGAATTTATGATAAATTATTGGAGAAAAGCCTTTTTACCATTAAACCCCTTTTCGAAAGATCTTTATAGCTTTTTGCTTCTGTCTGCCCAGGATATTTATGGCTTCTTATTAGGTTTTGGTCGTTTTTGGTTTATTCCATTATTAATCTCATTCGGTGCAATTGGGATTATGCTGAAGCATCAAAAATATACTCTACTTTATTTTTGTTTAGCACCGATAAT
>JAGGXJ010000094.1 GCA_021163105.1 Syntrophobacterales bacterium | reverse complement strand
TCAGATCAGGCAGTTCCTGCATTGTTCGACTGATTGAAAGCACTCTGGCGCGGAGGCGATATTCATCGCGATAATCTTCCCACATGGGAACCAGATTCCTGGGGCAGATAATCAATGTCTCAAGCCCTAGGTCATCCTCAAAGATACGCGCGATGGCTGTGGCGATCAGGGTTTTACCCAAACCCACCACATCACCAATGGCAACACCTCCCCTTTTATTGAGATGGTGAGCGGCAATTTTGACCGCCGCCTTTTGAAAATCGAACAGCTTCTGACCGAATTCACGGGGGATGCGAAATTCGGAGAGACCGGCGCGTGCTTCCTGCGACAGATGATACGCCATCTTGATATATATATGATAAGGAGGAATCGGTTCTTCGCGCGCCCAACTCTCTTCAATGATGCTGACGAGCTCATCCGAGATATCCAGGCACCAGTGGTCGTTCCAGCGATCTTCAAACCACAGCGCCAGTTTCCGGCAGGCATCATGATCAAGAACATCCACGTTTAATTCACCCTGCTTTGAAAGGCCGGCAAAGGTCAGGTTACTGCTGCCAAGATACCCGGTGGTTGGATTGACAGGATCAGGGCGGAAGAGCAGATAAAGCTTTGCGTGAAGGGGATGTTTAAGAAACAGTTTGACAACGACTTTTTTTGCCTTGATCTGGGTGGCAAGCTGGCGCAGTCCTTTTTCATCTTCATTGGTGGGCACGCCAATGGTCAGTTGTTCCCTGAATTCTTCCGCCAATCGTTTTTTTATCCGCAACGCGGTCTGATTGTCGATTTCATCGCTGCCTTTTGCAAACCGCATCACCTGCCGCAGTTCCTCCTGCGGCAATCGCTGCATCCCTACAAGCAAGCGGCAACAATGGTTTTCTCCACCGGACCATTTCTCCACATACGAATCAAGCTGTTTCCATCCGCGCAGATTAAAATAGCCCACGCAAAAATCAGCACGTTCGGATAATTGAAGAGTTTCCTGAAGGACAGGAAGAAGCTGTTTTTCGATGTTATCGAAGACGCGCGGCATTAGAATATACCTTTAATATAACTGAGAAAAAATTTGATTGTTTTTCCGCTATCTATCCCTCATATATGTTCAGCAATATGTATAAAACCATAGAACAGGAAATGCAAGGAATATCAATACTAAGGCTCAAGGTTAAAAAACAAGAATTAATGTGAACGGCAAAAGGAAAAAACAATTATCATGGGAGCGCTCCCAGAAACTTGCCGGCAGGCATCACCCTGACTCTGCCATCGAACGTATCAGCGCCTTCTTCAAGTGTTATCTGAAACAAATAGGGGATTTTCAGTCTTTCGCCATAGTAGTTGAGTGCGGGATTCGGCGTCCGGCTTGATGTCTTGCACTCTACGGCAAACCACGGCTTGCCCTCAGCGGTAACCAGGAAATCGACTTCTCTTTTGCCGGTATCTCTCAGATAATGAAGTCCAATTCTGTAACCCTCCTGATCTTCAAGGGCATGTTTCAATTTTAACAGGTGACATGCCACGAGATTCTCAAAGCGGGCGCCCTTATCAGGCACTACAGACCAGTCCCACAAATATACTTTCGCGGCCTTTTTAAGCGATCGTATGGCCTTATGGGTAAATGGTGTTACATTAAAACAGTGATACAGGCGTTCAAGTATGGTCATCCAATGGGATACCGCCCGATGGCTAACTTCAAGATCTTCCCGCAATGACTGGAAGGAAAGAAGACTGCCGATACGATCTTCGAGCATGGACGCTAACAATTCCATTGACGAGAGATCCCTGACGTTTTCAAGATCACGAACATCTTCTCTGAAAAAACGATCCAGGCGTTCTCGCTGCCATCTTCTTAAACCGCGCTTATTCTGCTTCAGGAAGGGCTCGGGAAAGGAACCAAAATGAAATAATGCAGGCAATAGATCCCGTTCAATCTTTCCGGGAAATTCAATCTCTTTTCCGGGAACGAGACTTAACTTCGTTTTTTGCAGTTCACCAACTGAAAAACCGTGTAAACGATGAGCGTGGTAACGTCCCTGCAGGGAATCTCCACCCTTGCGGTAGATATCCAATCGGGCGCTGCCTGTTATGATAAACCGTATTCGAGCGCCGTGAGAATCATATTCGCCCTTGATCCAGCCCTTCCAGTTTTTATATTTATGAAGTTCATCAAATACTATGACGCTGTTAACTGCCGGCCACTGAGCAGCCAATATCTTTTTTCGATCCGCCCGGTTGTCCCAGTTGTAATACCGATGTTCTTCCTTTTCCAGAAAGGTTTTCGCCAGAGTTGTTTTACCTACCTGTCGCGGCCCGGAAATAAAGACCATCTTTTCTTTGAGATCCTGACGGATCGGTTCTGTCAGGTACCGTGGTATTATCATGCAAACTTATTTACCATAAAGCAAATAAATACACAACAAATTTTGCTTAAGTGCAAAAATCAACGTGTTTGAATAACGTATGAAAAAGACGTGTTCCCTTTCTTGCATATCTTTACTTGTACTGAACCTATCCAATTTAAATAGATAAAAAAGCCTTGACAATTACTCATCATATTGAGTAAATCTACTCACTGTATTGAGTAAATTGTTAACCATTGGAGAATACGTATGTTTAAGAGACCTGTTTATGATGTTGTCTTCGAAAGAATCTCTGAACCAAGACGTTTTATACAGGTATTGTCAGGTCCACGTCAAACAGGTAAGACAACCCTCGCACGTCAGCTTATTGATGACATTAAGATGCCGGGCCATTATGCTTCAGCAGATGAGCCTGCCTTGAAAAGCACCTCCTGGATTGAGCAGCAATGGGAAGCGGCACGCGCAAAGGCACGAACCGGCAAGGCGCTTTTTGTTCTTGACGAGGTTCAGAAGATTACCGGATGGTCTGAAACCGTAAAGCGCCTGTGGGATGAAGATTCCGCAAGGGAGCTTTCGTTGCATGTGATCGTACTCGGTTCGTCACCCATTCTCGTGCAAAGTGGACTGACAGAGAGTCTTGCCGGCAGATTCGAGATTATTCCAATTACGCACTGGTCTTTTCCGGAAATGCGGGAAGCATTTGGATGGGACGTGGAACAATATATTTTCTATGGTGGATACCCCGGTTCCGCGAATCTAATCAATAATCCTGTGCGATGGTCTCATTACATTATGGATTCTCTTATAGAGACTACGGTTTCACGGGATATTCTGCTTATGAAACGGGTTGATAAACCCGCCCTCCTTCGTCGTCTCTTTGATCTTGGCTGTGCCTATTCAGGACAGACCCTCTCATATCAGAAAATGCTTGGTCAGCTTCAGGATGCCGGCAATACCACGACTCTCGCGCATTATCTGGGCTTGCTTCAAGGCGCTGGATTATTAATGGGATTACCTAAGTATGCGGGGCAGATTGTTCGGCGGCGTGCCTCAAGCCCGAAACTCCAGGTGCTCAATACGGCCCTCATGACAGCGCCGTCGCGCCTTGCCCTGGATGAAGCTAAAAGTGACTCTCAATACTGGGGGCGACTGGTTGAATCGGCGGTCGGAGCCACGCTGGTAAACGGTCTTAAGAGCACACAATCGGAACTTTTCTACTGGTCGAGCCGCAACCGTGAGGTAGATTTCGTTTTGCGGCGTGGAGATAATCTGGTTGCCATTGAGGTGAAGAGTGGTCTCCGGAAAACAAGCCTTCCGGGTATTGAGGCTTTCTCCAGGGAGTTTTCGGTAAAAAGAAAATTGCTCGTAGGCGCACAGGGGATTTCTTTGCGGGAGTTCTTACTCACACCACCGGAGAAATGGCTGGATTAGATCGTACATCATACTACTTCATTTTAAACCTCATCCAGAGTCTTTACCCAATAACTCTTTTTTCCCCTCCCCTCACGTTTTATGGTTCCTTCTTTTTTTAAATTCCGCAGTACTCTTTGCAGGGTTGATTCTGGAACATCGGGGAATGATTCACGCAGCATTGCCTTGGTAAATTCGTCAGGAAATTCGTTTTCTATGCTTTCTCTGATTTCATAGTAACTGCCGCCGGTTGTCTCGGGTGGCGTGCCATAGCGGGTCATGACTTGGGATACTTTGTGATGCGGTGTGTCCTCTTCGTGGGCTGTGATTGCGGTAAAAAACTGGTGTGTCCATTCTTGGGCGAGTTTGCGGTTGCCGGCAAAAATAATCGTCAGATTAGGATGCAAAGCCTGAAGTTCAGCGATTGCCTTTGATGTAAAGACCGGGGGATAGTATTTCATCTTACCGGGATTCAGGAAATCGGAGTAGTTAGCTTCGATTACAAGGGCTGTGTACCGGTAGGCCTCAAGTTCGCTTAATTGCTGGTGGAATACAGACATCCTCCCGAATTCGTGGAGGAGATTGTCCATGGTCTTCCGCTCGACAACTGCCACGAGCCGGTTGCCTTCTTTCAACGCGTAGTCGCCGACGGGGAGCTGCTCACGGTTTACCTCGCTGTTCGGAAATCGCCAGGGATATCGTTCAGCAGAGTCGATGGCGATGGAAAGTTCGCTTTTTGTGTATGTGGAGAGTTTTACCCTGGGTTTTCGTTCCTTCAGGCCACGTTCGGTTCGCCAGAAGATCTGTTCGTATTCACCTTCGCGGGTCTTGTATTTCTTTGTGAGGAAGAGGAAATCACAGCGTTTGTTTTTGGGTCTGTCGAGGACGACGGCAAGGCGTTTCCCATAGCGATTCATGGAAATTACGGGCACTCGCTCTACTTCTTCAGTCGTCCAGCGGCCGGGGTCATCTTCTTCACGGACACAGAATACATGGCCTTTCTGCCCGGGCCACTTTTCCTGCACTCTCAGGCTGAGAAGCGCCCTGCCCTCCTGCCGGATAGTCAGAAGGTAGGGAAACTTTTTGTCATCTAATGATTCCAGTATCCAGAGGGTGCTCATCGTAGTATATCGATCATGTTTTCTTCAATACTCTCTCAAAGGATTTGAAAAATTCTTTTTCATCAGAAAATTCATCAAATCCTCTCAGACATTTGCGGATATACTGAATGTCAATATATTCCTTACTATTAACACGTAGTTGCCGCGAGAGTAAAGCATTTTTCATGCCTTATGGGTGCAAATGGATAGTGAAAATTGTGGCTTGGTTGGATATGATTGTTCGTATCCTGAAGCGCATAGGCCACAAACGGGCCGTCATGACTCATGCTGATGTCGATTGCGGTTCTTTTCTTTCCGGCATAGATTACCGGGGGGCCGAGACCTCGATGCCCCTTTGGACGAATGATCTCTATGGCTTTCGAATCTTTTTTCAGATAGCGCGCTATCTTTTTCCCGGCCATATTCCGGACAAGATCCGATTCATAATCGGGGGAAAACCGGCGCCGGTATATCTTACGGACATCCCACATGATCGAATCCGTATCTTTATCCGGAGTTGTGCCGATACAATGAATATGGTCACTGCTTATGAAAAAACAGACTGATACCTGTCCGCAAGGCGTATGGACAACCCCCGTTTCAGGCAAAGACCCGTCTGCTGAGAACAATTTTACTTCATAATACCCGGGTGCGGAAGAAACGGTGGGATGCAGCTTGCTTATTGCCTTGTACCCCGTTTCTTTTGCCGCCCACAGGCTCCAGAGAACAATATCCGGTTTGCTGCTTTCCAGGATATCCAGTTGTTCAGCCGATGTGAACACTCTGTTCATGAACCGCATATCCCGACTTTTCTCTTTTGTCTTGGAATCGGTCAGATCTACAATATCGTTGCCTACCAAAATAATCTTTCTCCATCTGGGCCAGTTGTTCTACGATTTGCTTCGCGCATTCTCTCTGTCCTTTCAATCCTGTACTTTCCGTACGAGGTTGAAATGCTTCTATGCGCATAGTGAACCGTTCACCAAAACGGGGAATATTGCTGTATTTATCCTGTCCATCACCGCGCAGATAGATACACATGACGTTGCAATCAGGGTTGTTGTTTATCAAACGCCCGACTCCATAGGAAAAGTTTTCCGTATCCACACGGCTTGTCCGGCTACGTCCCCCTTCCGGAAAAATGAGCAGGCTTTCTTTCTGAGTCAAGAGATAGGCGCATTTGTCCATGGTGGCTTTCATTTTTTTTCGATTTCCACCGCGGCTGATCGGTAGGCACTTCGCCAAATAACAGAGAACAGCCAGAAAAATATTGCTCTGGAAATTCGCTCTTTCCGGAAGATTCCAGGGAAGTAACCTGTAATTAAGCATATAGCGATGCAGCGGCGCCATGGCATAGGCCAGCACTGCTGAATCTATCATGGTCAGGTGATTTGGACATATCACCCAGGGACCATTGTGTTTTTCAAACAGGTTCAGGACATTCCCTCTTATTTTTCTCAGATCTCTCACCCTGTACCCTATAAGCTTTATCGCGATAAATATAAGGGGGCCTAAAAGGAAAACCCCCAGGCGCCCAATAAGAAGCTGCAGGTACAGGAAAAATTTTGCCGTCCGTTTCATCATAAATTACCCTGATTCATATCCATCTGAAGACTAACTTAATTTATTCTGAATAATTTCAACAGCGTCTCCGATGGTTCTGATCTTGTCGGCATCGTCATCGTCGATTTCAATGTCAAATACATCTTCACATTTGATAATGATATCCACAAGGCGCGCTGAATTGACCTTGAGGTCATCGAGGATATGTGTCTCTTTTGTCGCATTATCCAGCAAAGCCGGGTCCTTAATGTACGGTTTGAGGATATTTACCATCTCTTGCAAAATTTCTTTTTCTTCCATTATTTCTCTCCTTGTAATTTTTATGTCTTTTAACTTGAAACTCAAAATTGAATTTATGTTTCCCACTTTTTGAAAATAAGGCAACTGTTCACGTCTCCAAAACCGAAAGATGCCTTCGCCATGATTTTTAATTCCGGGTACTCCATAACTTCATGAGGAATGTTTTCCGCGAACGCTTCAATCTCCGGATGTACATCTTCACAATTGACAGACGGGTGCATAAATCCTTTATATAGCTGAAGGGCAACGGCAACAGCTTCGATGGCTCCCGCCGCACCGAGACAGTGACCGATCATTGATTTTGTCGAGTTTATGTACGGAAAATCCCCGGGCCCCCTGTCGAGAGCCAGTGACCAGTTGTTTACTTCAGACGGATCCGCAAATGTCGCCGTCAGGTGTCCATTAATGGCATCTATTTCACGCGAGGTAACACCCGCATCAGCCATGGCACTTCTGATACAGCGCTGAACGCCTTCAGGGTTTGGCGCTGTCATGGAACCACCGTTCCTCTGCCCGCCGCTATTGACGTTTCCTCCGAGGATTTCCGCGTAAATCATAGCCCCCCGTTCAAGCGCTGTTTCCAGATCTTCAAGGACCAGGACTGCCCCTCCCGCACCGGGAACAAATCCGTTTGCGGAAGCGCTCATCGGACGGGAACCCTGCTCCGGATTGTCATTGAACTTGCGGGGAATGACACGCATTGAATCGAATCCCGCCCATATGTAGGGCGATGCTCCTTCAGATCCACCTGCCAGCATCCGTTTTGCCAGTCCCGATTGCACTCTTAACATCGCATTAACAATTGCTTCTGTTCCGGTACTGCAGGCAGCGGAGTTGGAGGTTACCTGGTTGCCCAACCCCAACAAACCGCCTACGCGGGCACTCGTACCACTGTTCATGACCTGTTCAACAATCCTGCTCCCCATGCGTCTTGTCTTGCCCTGGTTAACCATGGGAACAACCCTCTCGGCAATCGTATCCATGCCGCCGATACCGCAACCGAGAATGGCGCCTGTGTCCCAGTCTACCTCATGGTTATCGTCGGACCAGTCAAATCCCGCGTCACGCCAGGCGTCAACAGCAGATACGGATATATATCCGATATTATCGTTCAGAGAGAGAAGCTTTTCATGATCGAAATAGCTCTTGCGAACTTCGTCAAAGCCATGCGGCATCCCCCCGATCTGGCATCCAAATTTGAGTTCTTCCAGTCTGGGGAAAAAACTAATTCCCGACCGCCCATCGCGCAGGGCCTGTTCGAAATCGTTCAACCCGTGTCCATTCGGCGCTACAACGCCCATTCCTGTTATAACTACTCTATTTTTCTTCATTAAGTTCAACTCCTTTACCGGTAAGCACTCCGTAACAGACAATGTCTCCGTTTTCTCTTTCTATACTGACCTTCGTTTTCAGGTTTCCTCTGCGAAGATAGACTTTTTCGCCTCTAATGATAACCTTTTCTCCCGGATTGACGATGCCGTTGAACTCACAACCATCAACCATGGCAAACAGGGTCACCAATTGTTTAATCTGCCCGGACGATAAACCCTGCCGCATGAGCAGATATATGCCAAAGGCAACAACGCCGGTTTGGGCCATCGTTTCAATCAGGATAACCCCGGGCGTAACCGGCTGTCCGGGGAAATGTCCTTTATAGAAGTATTCGTCGTCCCGGAAGCGGTATGTTCCAACAATATGATTCTCATCCACTTCCAGTATATCATTAATGAAACGGAAGGGACGCTGTTGAGGAACCAGAGAGAGAACGTTTTGCACCGTGTCTGTATCAACCCCCATACAGCCCCCCGTTAACATGAATAACACTTCCGGTAATATAGCTGCCCCGTCCGGCAAGAAAGGTCACGACATCGGCCACTTCTTCAGGCTGGCCCATCCGCCCCAGGGGAATGTTCTCAAGAATCTTGTTCCGAACGTCATCAGGAAGAATTTCCGTCATGGACGTATCAATAAACCCGGGCGCCACGGAATTGATGAGAATATTTCGCCCCCATAATTCTTTGGCCAGGGATCTGGTAAAGGCATCTAAGGCTGCTTTTTCCATAGTGTATGGAATCTGACCGCCATTGCCGGTATGCCCTACTACACTGGAGATATTGATAATTCTTCCGCTGCCGCCACGCAGCATGAAAAGACGCAATATCCGCTTGGTCAGATACCAGGTACCACGAAGCATCGCCCGCTGTGCGTCAAATTCATCGACCTTCATTGTGTTGATATCACTGTTAATAGATATCCCGGCATTGTTGACCAATACGTCCACACGGCCAGCCGCGCTCTTGATGGATTTTACCATTTTTTCCACTTCATCCACATCGGCAAGATCGGCTTTCAGAAGAAATCCATCATCTATTCGAGAGAGAACGTTCTTTGCCTGATCTTCACTTTTTCGATAATGAATACCTACCCTGAAACCTTCACCGGCAAGGGCCAGACAACATGCCGCGCCTATCCCGGTTCCGCCACCGGTTACAATGGCCACGGGTTTTAATTCTGAATTTTTAATTTCTGATTTTGAGTTGTTCATATGTCTCTCTTTATAATTCCTCCCCTGGAATTGGGTGATCTTTTCGGATAATCCGGATAGACAATCCCCTTGAAGATTCCCGTGCGGGCATTTTTAACAGTCATTATCAATTCGTCATCCACAAATACTCTGCCACTTCCGATAACAATACTCGAACCCGAATCCTTAAGCTGAGAAAATCGCCTTATGTCAATTTCATAACGAACCTTTTTGTTATATGGCCGTATCTGTCCATTGAAGATGATTTCCTCGCAACCAAGCGCTCTGCCGCCACCTAATCCCCCGCTCCAGCTACAGTAAAAACCGAGTAATTGCCAGATCGCGTCTACGCAAAGACAACCCGGCTGTACAGGATCTCCCGGCATGTGACACTGAAAATACCAGGCATCCATCCTTATATCCTGCTCGGCAATAATAGATCCTTTCCTTCCCTCATTTCTTATCGAAAGGATGCGATCCGCCATAAGGAAGGGGGGGGCGGGTAGCCGTGCATCGAAATCCTCAGGCGGATCGGCAACCAGTCGTCCGTAGGCAAAAGCAATCAGGTCATCCAGTTCAAAACTTTCTTTTTTTATAAATTCAGAGTATTGCACTATTTCTCCACATTCGGGTTCTGGATTGGAACTCGAATTTTCATTCCAGGATCTTCAGCATCGTGCGGACCCAGGTAAGTCCAGAGCCAACCATGACTAATGCTATGTGGTTTTCCGGACGGAATCTGTCCCAATGCTGGCTCAGGACACAGGGAGCACTTGAACCTCCCGTATTGCCGTAATTTACAACATTATGCCAGTGATCATCTTCGGATAAGCCGCATCTTTCACATACGGTCTTCAACATTCCGTAGTTTGCCTGATGCCCTATAAATTTGAATCTGCCGGAGTTTATAGGGTAAATTTCCTGCAATTTTCTGAGCGATTCAGTGGTCTTACGTATAGCAAAACCCTGAACAGCTCTTCCGTTCTGTCCGAAGTGTTTCAGGTGGGGAATACGCACCTTGTCCCATGACAGGGGATTTGAATCACAAAAGAAGGATTCAAATACCATCTTTGAAGGAACGGAAGCGGACACAACCGCGGCACTGCTTCCATCACCAAATAACGGAGCCACTTTCCTGTCAGAATAGTCAACTGAGTGGGTAAAGCTCTCCGGATTGACAACCAGAACGTAATTCGGAAGCGCGTCCGGTTTCATGTCGGACAGAAACTTGAGCTGCATTCCAAAGGTTGAACACGCGGAATTAAGATCAAAACAGAGAACATCCACCCCAAGCTCTGCCGCCACGGTGGCGGCTTCAGCCGGTGTCACATGATCCGGTGTTGAACTTCCGGATATTACCATGCCTATATCTTCAGGTTTCAGCCCGGCCCGCTTTAGCGCCATGCGTGCCGCGGAAGCCCCCATCTGTGCGTTAGTGTACTTACTTGCCTCGGAAGCCACGCGCGGATCTTTATTTTTTGTCGTTTTTATATAATCCAGGGAGAGACTCGTACAGCGGGTACGAACGCCCACGCGCTCCATAATCCACTCTTCGCTGCTGCCTATGTCCAGTTCACTTAGAAACCGGTTTGTAATCACATTTTCCGGATGGAAATGACCTAATCCATGAAGATACAACATAGTTACACCAACTCCCTTCCTATAATCATATCCTGAATTTCTCTCGTGCCTTCATAAATATCGATAATGTGGGCATCCCGCGCCAGTTTTGATATCTCATATTCCGACATGAAGCCGTAACCACCATGAAGGTGTAACCCCTCTTTGGAACAATAAAGAGCTGCTTCCGCTGCAACATTTTTCGCCAGGGAAGCATACATACCCCTGTCTTCATCCTCTTCCAGGACCTTGAATGCGGCCTTCATCAGGGCCATATCGGCCAGTTCTACTTTTTTCCACATATTGACCAGCATGTCTCTCGCTACGGGTATATCGCAGATTCTCTGTCCAAACTGTTTGCGTTCCTTAGTATAGTCCAGTGTCAAATCCAGCGCTCTCTTGGCAAGACCGACTCCGATGGCCGCAATCATGGGCCGCGCGTAATCAAGAACCTCAATGATATACCGAAAGCCGAGTCTCCTGTTGCCAATGATCTGATTATCTTCGATAACAACATCCTCAAACTTGACCGTTGCCGTATTCGAGAGACGCTGTCCAAGCTTATCTTCCGGTTTTCCTGTTATTACCGTACCCCCTGTGGACAGGGTAATTTCTCTTGCGCCTGAAGGCTGGGTGACCACTTCCCCGTTACGAATTGAATCATATGGGATAACGACACAGGCCATTAGAAGGCTGCCCGGTTTCCCAACCTTGCAAAACACGGTAAACTGAGAGGCGTATGAAGCATTGGTAATAAAAGACTTTTCTCCGTTCAGAATATACTTCCCGTCATCTCTTTTCCTAATAAATGCAGTCATGGCCAGGTTATCGGAACCTGCACCCGGTTCAGTCAGACAGAAAGATGAAATGATGGGAGCTTCTACAAAGGGAAGCAGAAAAGCTTTTTTTTGCTCCTCTGTTCCATGCTGTGCTATTACAACGTTAGCCAGGTCATTACACATGGCCGATGTAGAGATACCTGTATCACCGTAGGACAATTCTCTGATAATTAAAGCCGCAGAAATATCGTCCACTTCATATCCCTTCACTGATTCGGGAATAGAAAGATTCAACACGCCGATTTCCCATGCCTTTTTAATTATATCGAAGGGGAATTCATGGGTTGCTTCACGTTCCATAACGGTTGGTGTAATTTCGTTCTTAACAAACTTCTGGACCGTCTCTATGTACATTCTCTGATTATCGGTAAGCTTGTAATCCACGTCTCGTTCTCCTTGAAGCTTCGCAGTATTCTATTTTCAATTGTCGGATCTGGGTCTCGTATCGACTAAGCGCACCACTCTGTGCTCTTAATTGTTAGCACCATCCATGCCAAAAGGAGTAATATTGCATAACTCATCGGAATTCCTACGAATCGCAGATGTACTTTATCGGGTTTGTATATGAAAATCCGGCTTTTGGTGCGTAGCTTTGTTCGCAGTCGGAACTGTTGTACGCAGCAATACACCCGCCCCACCTTGACTTGCAGGCTGTTTGCCGATATCATAATTGTCTGAACATCATAATATGGTGAAGAATGTATGGAAACCTTTGCGCTGGCAGCAATCAGCCTGACAATTGCCATTTCTCTACTTATGAAAAGGATGAAGAGTCCTGTCCATCAGACCTTTGCTCTTTTGTGTTTTGCCCTTTTTCTTCAAAAAACCGGGTCGTTTTCCAGTGAAGTCTTCATTGCTAACGCATGGAAAATACTTGATTATACCGGAGCGCTGGTAATTCCTCCCCTTCTGCTTTCCTTTTGCAGGGTATTTTTAAATCGGCAAGAATTCCCCTCTAAAAAAATCATACTGGCAACTGTACTCGGCAGTCTTTTTCTCATTATTCTTCTCTTTACGTCGGGTTACAAATGGCCATACATGCATATCCTCATCTACCTGTACAATGGCTCCGCTATGATTTACTGTTACATAGCTCTTATTGCCTCTATCAAAAAAGAGACGCCGGGCGTGGAAAGAAAGGGAATGCTTTATATAGCCATTGCCTGCGCTCTGGCTGCAATCTTAAGCATCTCTGATATATTTCATTACTATAGCAGTGGGTTTCCCCCGTTGTCTAATATTGCGATAGCCGCTTTGATCTATTTTACTCTCATAATCATAACGCACCACCGCCTGCCGGAGATTCATGAGATCATGGTCAGGGCACTCATCATTTTTGCCCTCGTACTGTTTACCACCATTACCTTCTACTTCGTTATTGCCCTTTTCGGAAAAAATTCAAGCAGTTGGTTAAACAGTGTTTTGATGGCGTCTTTTATTATCGTTATCTTTATAGATCCGGTTAAAATGATCTTTAAGAAAGTCGCGGGGCATCTTTTTTTTGAAGGCAGGAGTGATGTATCCATATCGCTCTATGCCCTCGATGAAGAAGTAGAAAAAGAGAAGTCGATGCTTCTGGAAGAAATGGCAACCGGCCTTGCCCATGAGATACGAAATCCCTTGGGGGCTATTAAAGGGGCCGCGCAGTACCTCAAATCAGAAACGGAGTTGTCCCAGAACCAGAAGCTTCTTGATGTGATAGTAGAGGAAACGGACAGACTGAACGGCGTTATGTCGCAATTTCTTAATTACGCGCGGCCCCATTCAATAGATGCGAGTAATCAGGATGTAAATCGCATCATAGCCAAGGTTGTATCGCTTCTCAAAACCGCCGGCCTGCCGGAAAATATAGTAATTGAGGAAAATCTGGATTCCGAACTTTCAAGCATAAAGGTTGACGGAGAACAGATGACACAGGTCATTTTGAATATGGCACTTAACGGAATTGAAGCAATGCCGGAAGGAGGCACTTTAAGCCTTACAACAGCCGGAATTGAAAATGACGAAAATAAGACTGTGGAAATTACTATTCGCGATACAGGTTCCGGGATAGAAGAAAAAGATTCAAAGAATATTTTTAGACCCTTTTTTACAACCAAGAAAAAGGGGACCGGGCTTGGACTTTCTGTGTGTCGGCGGATTATAAAGAATCATGGCGGCAGTATCGATCTTGAATCCGTTCCCGGCGAGGGAACAGCCTTTTTTATAAGGATTTGATCAACCCGTCTATTAGATTGCCTTGACAGGGATCAAATCCCATAATAGTTGTTCCGAGCATTAGAATGTTACACTCGTAAAAAAATTAAAGAACCGGATATACACAGATTATGGAAAAAATACTGATAGTTGATGATGAACTGAACATGCTTCTCGTCTTAGAGGCCATGCTTAAAAAGGAGAAGTATAAAGTAGCCACGGCATCTGACGGCCTTGAAGCGCTTGATATCCTCAAAACCGGTGATGTGGCCGTGGTCGTTACGGATCTGAAAATGCCAAGGCTTGACGGTCTGGGGCTTCTGAACAAAATGGAAACAGATTATCCCTCAATACCTGTAATTATGATCACCGCTCATGGTACCGTGGAAACAGCGGTGGAAGCCCTGAAGAACGGGGCGTTTGATTACATCACAAAACCCTTTGATCAGGATGACCTGAAAAATATTATAGAAAAAGCCTTTAAGACAAGGGCGTTGAATGAGAGTGAACTGGTTTCATCTTCCAAAGAAACAGACCATGGTGAAATCATAGGCTCCAGTAAACGCATGGTAGAAATATACAGGCTTGTCGAGAAAGTGGCTCCAACCACGACAACAGTCCTGATTACCGGCGAAACAGGTACGGGAAAAGAGCTTCTGGCCCGTGCAATTCATGTGAACAGCCCTCGCATGAACAACCCTTTTATCAAAATCAATTGTGTGGCTATCGCAGAAAATTTGATGGAGAGCGAGCTTTTCGGCTTTGAGAAAGGCGCTTTTACGGGCGCTGTAAACAAAAAACCTGGAAGGTTTGAACTGGCCCACACAGGCACCCTCTTTCTTGATGAGATTGGGGATTTGCCAAAAGATATGCAGGCAAAAATCCTCAGGGTGATTCAGGAGCAGGAATTTGAAAGAGTGGGTGGTCTTCAGACAATAAAAATCGATGTAAGACTCATTACGGCAACAAACAAGGACCTTCTGCAGGAAGTACAAGAGGGACGATTCAGGGAGGATTTGTATTACAGGTTGAATGTGTTGCCTTTAGATCTGCCCCCTCTCAGAGAGAGAAAGGGTGATATAGAGCGTCTTACCGATTATTTTCTCGATATCTTTAATAAAAAGCTCAGCCGCAGGATAAAACGTGTTGATCCGGCGGTAAGAAAGCTTTTTGCGCTCTACAGCTGGCCCGGAAATATCAGGGAACTGGAAAACCTCATGGAAAGACTTGTGCTGCTGGCTACGGGTGACACGATAACCCTTGAGGATGTTCCACCGGAGATACATATCTCCACTGTGGATGAAACGACCGTTGGCGCCACCAAATCGGAAGGGACTCTCTGGGATACCCTTAAAAACAAAACTGAACAATTAGAAAAAAGCATGATCGTAAAGATCCTGGAAGAATGTAACAGGAATATCAGCAAGGCAGCCCTGAAACTCGGCCTCAGCAGAAAAGGACTCCAACTGAAAATGATAAAATATAATCTTCGGAAGAAAGACACCAAATGACAAGCTGTTAGAGTTTTTGAGTAACCTGGCAAGAATGTGTTATGTGTAACGAGACCTCTTTGTTGAGCACAAAGAGACCCAATGCCGGGTTGGAAATTGGATTGAACAGCGAGTGAATAAAAAATAAACACTTTCCTCAACAATCGGAGATTCCCCCGCAACTGTCGAAGCAATAGCGAAGATCCCGCTTATACGGGATTGCGGGGAGCTTCTAATTCCAGGCAATAAACAAGGGGTTACGAATCTCTCGTAACCCCTTGTTTTTATTTGGGGTGAATGAGGGGATTTGAACCCCCGACCTCCTGGGCCACAACCAGGCACTCTAACCAACTGAGCTACATCCACCACATATTTTTAGATGCCCGGACAGTTCCGATATATCGGGAACATAAAGGCACTCTTTATGGTACGCCAGCAGGGATTCGAACCCGGGACCTACGGATTAGAAGTCCGTTGCTCTATCCAGCTGAGCTACTGGCGCATTGTTCGAAAATGAAAGGTTCTTTTAGTCACTTTGCTTATATTTGTCAAGACAAAACACCACTCGTCCCGCTGCCTCGTCTTCATCCGGGAAAGAGCCATTTCTGGATGAAAATTACCTGACGTAGCCCGCCACTCCGTCGTATATGTATCCCATCTTTTCGCGACCTTCACCCTTCGGGTCTGTCGTATAAAAATATGCTCTCGTTTCAGGATTGAACCATCTGTACAGGTCTCTGGTGTGGGGCAGCTTCAGGGTTGCGATATTTCCTATAGACCCGTCAAAGATATATCCCCTTAGAGAATGTTTTCCACCTGACCGGCTGTAGGAATAGAAATGGGTTGCCTCTGAAGGATTATGCCACTGGAAGAATTCTGTGGTTCCCGGCGTATCCTTGTGAAAGAGTCTGAATGCCGGCCCACTTTTTTTGTATCCTTCAAGTGAGACGCCCTCTCGCGCGACATCCGGAGACAGCAGGCTGCTCGTCCCCTTCGTATATCTATAGATATCAATTAATTCCGATGCCTTGTCACTTCTTATATCAAGTGACACTTCGACTGTTTCGGTCCCCTCGCTGGAATAAAAAAGTATGTTTTCACTATATGAACCGGGGGACATGTCCCCGGTGTTGACCATCACATTAATGTAATCTACTTCATTCGTTGTGGTTCCCTTTTCGGGAGATATCCTTATCCAGCCCTTCTTACCCTTCATGAGCTCTGAAGTATAAATCCTCACGCCTTCAATTCCTACACTTCCCCCTCTTGCCGCCAGGATAAGCAAATGCGGCTCCCCCTCTGCCAGGCTTTCCACCACCGGGAATTCAATCCTTTCTTTCTTCTCGGACGCGCAATCTATCTGACCCACCAGCTGGTTATCAACAAACAGGTCAAGAATTCCCCCGTAGACATCTTTCCATAAAAAGAGGACTATTCCTTTCCCGAAGAATGTATATTTCAGCAGTTTATTGTCACCTGTGCCATATGGATAGCCACCCTTCTCGGACCATTCACCGGAGATGTAAAGCTCGTTTTTCAAACGTCCCGGCACACTATAGCTGCCTTTTTCTGAAACGGCCTCATTAGCAAACGAAACGTACCTGCCCCTTTCAAGAACCACGCCCCGGAAAGTCTTCCTGTTTCCCTGCAACATCGCCTTCCATTTCAGGATATTCTCCCCCGCGTTTCTCAGCTCAACCCTTTTTATTAATTTTCTGCCTGCATCAACACTGCCGAAATCTATTCCTAGAGGCCTTATATCCATAGAGGAACGAGTGCCTTCCTTTTCCGCCACAATGAATTTTAGGAATACAGTCCGTTCACCTCCATTAAAGGATATCTTTAGCTCTTCCCTGTAATTCCCGGGAGACAAACGCCTTTTATAAAATACTGTTTTATGTCTCGTTTCGAATTTTATCCTAATGTCAGACAGCCCATCCACTGAAGCTCCATCATCTACCATAGGCTCAGTTGAAACTTCATCATCTACCAGAGACTTAGCTGAAACTCCATCATCCGCCACAGACTCAATGGAAACACGAAGGCGACTCGTAGACATCCCGACCGTTTCTGAAAGCTTGCCATCAGATGGAGATATCCAGGCTCCCATCCTGTTCACCATCCATGTCAGGTTTCCACTTCCAACATTTTTAAGGGAAATTACACCCTTTGAACTCTCGCCTGGGCCTATTGTGCCAAAATCCACTTCGCGGGGAGATACCAGCAGAACAGGACCTGTAACATCTTCTTCGACATCAACAACCGCGACATTGCTGCTTACATCCCCTCTTACCCTTCTGATCTCCACAGTCCCGGTATTCCGGGCTACAAAGACAGACCTGCCGCGCGGGAAGAACCCGATGGAAGGATCAGAGATTATCCACATTCCACCTGAACCTTTTGATAGATCAGTCCTGCTCCCGTCAGACCAGATACCGGTCGACCTGAACATTGTTTTATGGTTAACAGTCGTTCTTACAGAAACCGGCGTGAGGGATATGGACTCAAGGGAACGAATCTTTACGGGAACAGTTATTTTCTGATCGCCTCCGTTTGATCTTACCAGAATGGTCCCCTCGTGCCTTCCATCCTGAAGTTCTGTGGTATCCACAGTAATTTCTACTTTCTTCGCGCCTATCCCATGCAGGCGACTGTATACAGATTTCCATTCGTCCGACACATCTTCTTTCGCGCCAGCAAATTCGAGATCCTCTTCATCCGCCATTTGCCTGCCCGCGTCATCTGAAGATATGCCTCCATTCAATACCAGCCAGGGCGCCATGCTTATGATTTCCCACTCCAATTCCCCCTTGCCCGCATTTCGCAGAGTCATGGGAATATCTTCAACCGATCCCTTTTCCATATGATCCAGCTTGATCTTCGGCAGAGACACCTTAAGGAGGGGCCCATCGAGGGCATCTACATGAATTGTAATTACAGGGCTTCTAACTCTACCCTTCTTAGCGAAGACAGACACATCCCCCGTATGTTTTCCGATAAAAAGTCCCTCATCGACAAAATATCCAACTCTCTTGTTCTTTGATACCCAATTTATCTCTTTTGTAATATCTTTTTTGGAACCATCCGAATATACACCGACAGCGCCCAAGTAAATTTTTCTGCCGACCTGAGTGGCAGTAGCCACCGCATCCAGATTGATCTTCTCCAATTCCGGTATGAACATATCATCATCATCCGGGAGAACAATGATGGAGACCGGTATTGTTCTGGTTCCAGAGGATGATGTTATGGCAATTTCAGCCTGGTGATGTCCCGGGGAAAGGTCACTTGGGTCTGCTGTAACTAATACAAGCTCAACATCATCACCCACAACCCCGGAATACACATCCAGCACCAGCCAGGGTTCTGTCCTCTTAACTATCCATCTTATCTTCCCCTGCCCTCTGCTGCTTATCTCAATAAACTCACCCCCCGTCGCTGTTTTCTCCAGAACGCCAAAATCTACCACCTCGGGCATTACAGAAAGGACAGGTAGTTCTCCAACAGGCTGATCAACCTGCGCAAACAGGTCTGGCAACTCTACAAACATCAAAAGCACGACAAAGACCACGGCAATTATAGATTTTGTTTTAAACAATATTAGACCTTTCTTCAGGGTTCAGGGTTAAAGTTTTTATTCTTGACAACCGGGTATCATCCTGTTTGATGAGAGACTGGAGTTTCCCTGTCCTCTGAGTAGCTGTGAAATTATTACAACTTTCGGGTGATGTCAAGCGGCAGACAGACCAAAAAAGCTTGACATCTTTCGGAAATACCATATATAGTGCCGGCCTTGATACTGATAATTATCTATAACCATTACAATTTTGCCCTTTATTGACAAGACAATGACTCATAATGATATAAAATACTGGCTTGCCCTGAAGTTTGTGGAAAAAGTTGGAAATGTCGGGTTTAACAATCTTATAGAAGCCTTCGGGTCTCCGCGGGCGGTCTTTGACGCGCCGGTATCCTCTCTGCAAAAAATACACCGCATTACACAAAAAACAGCCCGCGACATAAAAAACTTTGACAACTGGGTAAGAGTCGAAAAGGAACTGGAACTGGCTGACAAATCGAATGTTTCAATAATCACGTCCGATTCCTCTCTGTACCCAAAACTACTTTTGAATATATATGATTTTCCACCCATTCTGTACGTCAGGGGGGCATTCTCCGATCAGGATATCAATATTGCTGTTGTGGGCTCCAGGATGGCAAGCACTTATGGCAGATTTACGACGGAAAGGCTGTGCCGCGAACTCGCCATGAAGGGAATAACTGTCGTAAGCGGTATGGCAAGGGGCATTGATTCCGCTGCCCATGCAGGTTCAATCGCCGGGAAGGGAAGAACAATCGCCGTGTTAGGCTCCGGTATTGATGTCATCTATCCCCCGGAAAACGAAAAACTCTTTGAGAAAATCGCGGATAATGGCGCTGTGATTACCGAATTCCCCTTTTCCACCCAGCCGCTGGCCTCCAATTTTCCGGCCAGAAACAGGATAATAAGTGGTCTTTCACTGGGAGTTGTCGTGGTTGAAGCCAATGAGAAAAGCGGTTCCCTGATAACCGCGCGGATCGCCCTGGAACATGGAAGAGAAATCTTCGCCGTACCGGGGAGTATCGACTCCCCGAGAACAAAAGGAACCCACAAACTCATAAGGGAAGGCGCAAAACTTGTTGAAAATACATATGATATACTGGAAGAAATATTACCTCAGTTAAATCTTAATCATACAACTGCCAAATTATCAGATGAACGACCCATACAGGATCATTCGGGTAAATCCGAAGAGTTAAATGCTGATGAAAGCGCTATCCTGAAGTTAATAGGCAAAAAACCTGTCCATATAGACAGTCTGGCGACTGATTCAGGATATCAAATACATGACATCCTGAGCATTCTTATGTCACTTGAATTAGGGGGCTATGTTGAACAGCTTCCAGGCAAAAATTTTGTTGTTAAGGAGTAGCTATGCCCAAGTCTCTTATTATCGTTGAATCGCCGGCAAAGATAAAAACGATAAAGAAATACCTCGGCCCGGAATTTGATGTGAAGGCCTCTGTGGGACACGTAAAAGACCTTCCAAAAAGCAAACTGGGCATTGATCTTGAAAATAACTTTGAACCAACCTACGAAGTTATCAATGAAAAGAAAAAAGTCATTTCTGAGCTGAAGAAATCTGCGAAAAACATAGATAATATCTTTCTGGCGCCCGACCCTGACAGAGAGGGAGAAGCCATAGCGTGGCACGTGGCGAGCGAAATAGGCGGAAATAAAAATATCTACAGGGTACTCTTCAACGATCTTACAAAGAAAACCGTTATCGCGGCCATCAATAATCCTTCGGAGCTTAACGTCAATAAATATGAGGCCCAACAGACCAGGCGAATTCTTGACAGGCTGGTGGGATATCAAATTAGTCCCATACTCTGGGAAAAGGTGCAGCGTGGACTGAGCGCGGGCCGGGTCCAGTCGGTCGCGGTAAGGATAATATGCGACAGAGAAGCCGAGATCCAGGCGTTTGTATCGGAGGAATACTGGAATGTTACAGCTGTGCTGGAGGGAAACAATCCTCCTCCCCTTGAAGCGCGGCTAACAAAAATAGACTCCAAAAAGCTGAAACTTACAAATGAAACTCAGACAAAAGAGCTGCTCGAAGAGCTGAAAGACGCTTCCTTTATTGTAAAGAAAGTGGAGAAAAAAGAGGTAAAGCGTTCTCCGGCTCCTCCATTCACTACAAGCAAACTCCAGCAGGAGGCATCAAGAAAGCTTCGTTTCACGGCCAAGAAAACGATGAGTGTGGCCCAGAGGCTCTACGAAGGAATAGCCTTGGGAGAGGAAGGCCCTGTTGGCCTTATCACATACATGAGAACTGACTCGGTCCGTATAGCGGCGGAAGCCCTGGAAGACGCGAGGGAATACATAGGAAAAAATTACGGGAAAGAGTTCCTTCCAGTAAAACCCAGGTTCTTTAAATCCTCAAAGTCTTCTCAGGACGCGCATGAGGCGATAAGACCTACCACCACAACATACGCTCCACAAAACATCAAACAGTATCTCAAGAATGACGAATTTCGTCTCTATCAACTGATATGGAACCGCTTCATAGCGAGCCAGATGAATCCAGCTCTATTTGACCAGACAGGCATTGATATAGAGGCGGGCCGCTGTCTTCTCCACGCTCAGGGTTCTATAATGAAATTCCCCGGGTTCAGCATTGTTTACACAGAAACCATAGATAAAGAAGTTAATGACAGAGATAACCAGTCAGGCACGATCCTTCCGGAGGTTTCCAAAGGGGATGAACTTACCCTGATCTCACTGGATCCGCAGCAGAGTTTTACGCAGCCGCCGGCAAGGTTTTCCGAAGCGACTCTCGTGAAAGAGCTGGAAGAAAAGGGAATCGGCAGACCCAGCACATATGCCGCTATCATAAGCACTATACAGAACAGAAAGTATGCAGAACTTGAAAAGGGCAGATTCCACCCCACGGAACTCGGAACCATTGTCAATGGGCTTCTTGTAGAGAATTTTCCCAACATCATGGATGTCCAGTTCACCGCTTCCATGGAAGACAACCTGGATATGATCGAGGAGGGGAATCTCACAAGACATAAGACATTAGAGGATTTCTATACCCCCTTTAAGTCGGAGCTGGAAAAGGCCGGTAAAGAAATGAAAAATGTCAAGAGAGAAGAAATTCCCACCGATCTTGCATGCGATAAGTGTGGAAGCCCAATGGTAATAAAGTGGGGAAAGAACGGGAAATTCCTGGCCTGTTCCAACTATCCTGAATGCAAGAATACAGGCAATATCGCGCAGGATGAAAATGGCGCAATCAGCAAAATGGAGGCGGAGACAACCGATATTATCTGCGACGTGTGTGGCAAGAGCATGATTATCAAGGAAGGCAAATTCGGAAGATTTCTGGGATGCTCGGGGTACCCGGAATGCAAGAATACAAAACCGATCGATACAGGGGTAAAATGCCCGCAGGAGGGGTGTGGCGGCAGCCTCTGTGAGAGACGTTCAAAAAAAGGCAAGACGTTCTTTGGATGTTCAAACTACCCGAACTGCACCTATGCCCTGTGGGACAGGCCGATACCGGAGAAATGTCCATTATGCGGCCATCCATTTCTGGTCGAAAAATATTACCGCGGGAAGGGCATGGCAAAGACGTGCCCAAACAAGGAATGCGGGTACAAAGAGTTAAAGGCTGAAGGGTAAGGAGTGAGGAGTGAGGAGTGAATCAAAACTTGAAATCAGATACTCGATCTCCCCAAAAGGGGGCTGGCTCTAAACCTGTTATAATCATAGGTGGCGGTCTCGCGGGGTGTGAGGCCGCGTGGCAGATCTCAAAAAGGGGCATCGACACCACTCTTTACGAGATGAAACCCGCCCTCTTCTCCCCGGCTCACAAATCCCCTCTCCTCGCGGAACTCGTATGCAGTAACTCTTTCCGTTCCAACGCGATAGAAAATGCGGTTGGTCTTCTCAAGGAAGAGATGCGCACGGTAGGATCATTGATAATGGAGGCGGCCGACGCCACAGCCGTTCCGGCAGGTAAGGCCCTGGCTGTGGACAGAACTCTCTTTTCAAACTATATCGAAGACAGGCTCGCGTCCACCGGGATCCGGATAATCAGAGAAGAGATCACCGCTATCCCGGAAGACTCTATCGTCATTATAGCCACCGGCCCGCTCACATCCGAATCTCTGTCAAAAAGTATATCTTCTGTCACAGGAAATGAATACCTTTATTTCTATGACGCCATTTCGCCTATCGTGGAAGCACACTCTATTGACTACAACAGGGCTTTCAGGGCGTCGAGATACGACAACAGCAGTGAAGGAGACTATTTGAACTGCCCCATGACAAGGGAGGAATATGAACGGTTCTGGACGGAAATATCGGGCGGGGATGAGGTACCCCTCAGAGATTTTGAAGACAGGCACTTTTTTGAAGGATGCCTGCCAGTTGAAATCCTCGCAAGAAGGGGGCCGAAAACCCTGCTTTTCGGACCGATGAAACCGGTGGGCCTTACAGACCCGAAAACAGGAAAGCGGCCCCATGCCGTGATCCAGCTCAGGCAGGAAAACAGTGAGGGCACTCTTTACAATCTGGTGGGATTTCAGACAAAACTGACATGGCCTGAGCAGAAACGCATTTTCAGGATGATACCGGGACTGGAAAAAGCCGATTTCGTGAGATATGGCAGTATACACCGCAACACATTCATAAACTCCCCTGCCCTGCTTAAAAAATCACTCCAGCTTCACTCCGATGACAACCTCTTCTTTGCGGGACAGATTACCGGTGTAGAGGGATATGTGGAATCGGCAGCTATGGGGTTGATGGCAGGAATAAATGTCTGCCGGTATATAGAGAAAAGGGATATGACGGAGCCGCCGGGAACAACCGCTCTGGGCGCGCTCCTGCGTCATATTACAAACGCCGATTACAAGACCTTTCAGCCTATGAATGTTAACTTCGGCCTCTTTCCCTCTCTTGAAAAAAGAGTGCCGAAGAAAGAAAGAGGCGGGTTTTATACCCGGCGTTCCATCAACGCGCTGAAAAAATGGACGGGATTACATACGTTGCACTTGTAAAAAGTCAAGATTGAAAAACTCGTAAAAAGTCATACTCGCATTATTTGTCATTTCGACCGAAGGGAGAAATCTGGTGTTTCTGAGGTGTTACATTGCTAAGATTTCTCACATTCGTTCGAAATGACAGGCTACGAGATCAAGGCGCTCAAATAGAAATAAGGCGTACTTATGGTACGTCGCATAGCTTGCCCCCGTGAAAACGGAGGAAGGATGCAGCGGAACGCAGGAGTTGGCCTTTTTGCAAAGCTGTCATATGTTTCTTGAACGGATTATCTTAAGTCCTTCCAGTGTAAGCATCTCATCGACAAGATCAATATTATCGGTTTCCGCGGCTATGACACTCGCCAGTCCACCGGTTGCAATAACAGTGGACTCTGTTTTTGTTTCCTTTTTTATACGGTTAATGATCCCGTCCACAAGACCGGCATAACCAAACATAATGCCTGCCTGTATGCTGCTCACAGTATCCCTTGCGACTACAAATTTAGGTCTGCTGAATTCAACCGGCGGCAGTTTGGAGGCTTTTTCAAAGAGCGCCTCGCTCGATATAACAACACCCGGCGCTATGCATCCTCCCATGTACTCTCCCTTTTCCGTAATATAATCAAAAGTAGTCGCTGTGCCAAAATCCACAATGATGAGATTCCCTTCGTATTTCTCATGAGCGGCAACGGCGTTGACAACCCTGTCAGCACCCACGTCTTTCGGATTATCATAGTATATCGGCATACCTGTCTTTATGCCCGGGCCCACTATGAGCGGAACAACATGAAAATATTTCTGGCAAAGGGGTTCCAGTATATTCAACATGGATGGCACTACGCATGATATAATGACAGCATCAATGGCTTCTGAACCCATTTTACTTGTTTTATAGAGATTCAGAAGAAGCATTCCGTATTCATCAACGGTATGATCCGCTACGGTACGAATTCTCCAGTGGTTTATAAGTTTATCCCCGTCATAAAGACCGACAACGGTATTTGTGTTTCCCACATCGACAACCAGAAGCATAATAGATTACCTGTTTTTTATTACTTTTACATCTCCGGACAAAACGCGTCTTGTCCTGTTTTCTCTATCAATGAGCAGAAGCACACCTTCACTGTCTATTCCCCGGCACGTCCCCATTTGCACATCACCCCCGTCTGTAACCTGGACAGCTTTTCCGATTATATCTGAGTATTCTATCCATCTGTCTCTTACGGAAAGAAAGCCTTTATCAATAAATATTCTGTACCATTTTTCAAACAACCGGTACAAACTGACGGTAAGATCGAGACGCGAAATGTTGTTCGATGTCTGCTCCTTCAGCGATGTGGATATATCGCGAATTTCCTCGTGAAAATCGGCTGGTTCCATATTTGCGTTAATGCCGATTCCCACAACAACAAAATCAAGATCTCGTCCCTTAATCCTCATCTCCGTCAGTATGCCGGAAATTTTTCTGTCTCCCGCAAGTATATCATTGGGCCATTTGAGCGCGACAGGACAATAACCGGAAAGCAACTCAGCCACCGCGACTCCCGCGACAAGAGTCAGACTCTGAGCGGAAGCAGGTTCGATATCCGGTCTTAATATAATGGAGATGTACAAGTTCCTGCCGGGAGGCGAATGCCAGATCCTGTCTCTCAATCTCCCCCTTCCCGCTGTCTGGCAGTCGGCTATTACTACTTCACCTTCGCCCGCCCCGTTATTGGCAAGCGAAACCGCACGGTTATTAGT
>JAGGXJ010000125.1 GCA_021163105.1 Syntrophobacterales bacterium | reverse complement strand
CGGAAGAGGAATATGAAATTTTTGGAGTGAGGGGATCATGAATATAGTAGAAAACTTTGACCTGTATGCCCCACGACTTGTGGATAAAGAAGAACATTTCAGTGCCGGGCACCGCGCGTGCCAGGGATGTGGAGAGGCGCTCGCTATTCGCCTGATGTGCAAGGCCCTCGGCAAAGACACGGTAATTGTAAATGCCACAGGCTGTATGGAGGTGGTATCGACCATGTATCCGACAACCGCGTGGAATCTTCCATGGATTCACGTGGCTTTCCCGAATTCCGCGTCGGTCGGCGCGGGGGTTGAAGCCGGCCTGAAAGTTCTGCGTCGAAAGGGAAAAATAGCGGATCGCGATGTAAAAACCGTATCTATCGGCGGGGACGGCGGCACGTTCGATATAGGGTTGCAGGCCCTCTCCGGCGCCATGGAAAGAGGGCATGATCTTCTCTATGTCTGCTTTGACAATGAGGCATACATGAATACAGGAATACAGCGTTCCGGTGCCACGCCTTTCGGGGCTTCGACAACCACTGCTCCCGCCGGGGCCGATAGTACCGGGAAAAGCGAGTGGAAAAAGAATCTTGCCGAAATCATAGCGGCCCATAATGTGTCTTATGTCGCTACGGCGTGTCACAGCTACCCTTTTGATTTTATGAACAAAGTAGAAAAAGCCAGAAAAATCAAGGGGCCTTCATTTATACACTGTATGACGGTTTGTCCGACCGGATGGAGGACAGCCTCGGAAGAAACTATCAAGCTGGGACGTCTGTCTGTCGAAACAGGTGTTTTCCCACTGTATGAGATAGAAAACGGGAAATACAAGATGAGTATTAAGCCGGATAAATTGAGGCCCGTAGAAGATTATCTTAAGCTTCAGGGGCGGTTTCGCCATCTTACCCCGGCTGACATAGAAAGGATTCAGGCAAGAGTAATCCTGGAATATAAAAAGTTAATGAATAAGGTTGAAGGACTGCAATCCTGGGAGGACTTGAGTTAAGGGAAAGACCTGTAATTAAAGTGTTCTCTATGGTTTCCAAACAGGTTGGAAAAGATGAACTATGAATCTGAGGTGGCTTAAGAATGAATGAAGTAGATAGTGTGGAAAAAATAGAAGTAGAAGTCAGAAATATTATTGAGAAATATAACTCAGATAAATCATTTCTGGTTTCCATCCTTCAGGATGTGCAAAAAAAACTGAACTACCTGCCTCAGGAAGCGCTCAATGCAGTGAGTACCAGCTTGTCTCTTCCTGTAAGCCGGATATATGAGGTGGCTACGTTTTATAAGGCTTTCAGCCTGGTACCTCGTGGCCGGCATCAGCTAAGTCTGTGTATGGGAACAGCCTGCTATGTGCGCGGGGCGGCGTTAATAGAGAATAACATTGAGCGAGTTCTGGGCATAAAGCCCGGAGGAACTACCCCTGATCTGGAATTCTCATTCGAAACAGTAAATTGTCTGGGAGCATGCGCATTAGGTCCCATCTTGGTGGTGGATGGAGAGTACCATGGTCAGATGAATGTTTCCAAAACCAATAAAATTTTCAAAAAGCTGGGGAAAGACGTAGAAACTAATGAAGATTAAATCATCCGAAGAGTTTAAAGCCCTGCAGGAACAGATCATGAACAGCCGTGATCCTGAAAAACCCTGCATCACTGTTTGCGCCGGTACCGGCTGTATAGCCTACGGTGCAGAAAAGCTGGTGGATAGATTCAAAGCTGAAGTTGAAAAAGAGGGTTTGCAGGAAAAGGTAGATATTCGCTCCACTGGCTGCCACGGGTTCTGTGAGCAGGGTCCGGTGGTTGTTGTCCATCCGAAGAAAATTTTCTACAGGCATGTCGGGCTTGATGATGCCGCGGACGTAATACAAAAAACGGTATTAAATGATGAAGTTTTAGATCGTCTCCTTTACACCGATCCAATCTCTGGAGAAAAAATCGTCTATGAAGACGATGTTCCCTTTTACAAAAAGCAGATGAGGCTTGTTTTTGGAATGAACGGGCATATTGATCCCACGAGTCTGGAAGATTATCTGGCTATTGGAGGTTATAGCGCTCTTGCCAAAGCTTTAAACGGGATGCCCCCGGAGACTGTTATTGAAGAGGTGAAAAAAGCCAACCTGAGAGGTCGTGGAGGTGGTGGTTTTCCGACAGGGTGGAAATGGGATTCTACCCGTAAGGCAAAGGGAGAGTCCAAATATGTTATCTGTAATGCTGATGAAGGTGATCCCGGTGCTTATATGGATCGAAGTCTCCTGGAGGGAAATCCTCATTCAGTTCTGGAAGGAATGATAATAGGAGCTTATGCCATTGGATCAAATGAAGGGTACATATATGTTCGTAATGAGTATCCTCTGGCTGTAAAAAATGTTTCCCTTGCAATCGAAAAGGGACGTGAACTCGGAATATTAGGAGAAAATATCCTCGGTTCCGGTTTCAATTTTGACATAAAAGTAATTCGCGGTGGAGGCGCTTTTGTCTGTGGCGAATCTTCAGCCCTTTTTGCCTCCATTGAAGGTCGCGTAGGTGAACCCCGGGCCAAGTATATTCACGGGACTGATAAGGGCCTTTACGATAACCCGACTAATCTGAACAATGTAGAAACATGGGCCAATGTTCCCCTTATAATCGATAAGGGAGCAAAGTGGTATCAGAGTATCGGTACTGAAAACAGTAAAGGTACAAAGATATTCTCCCTGGTGGGCAAAATCAACAATACCGGATTAGTTGAAATTCCAATGGGGATGACTCTGAGAGAGATCATTGAAGATATTGGAGGCGGAATCCCGAAGGGAAGAAAATTCAAAGCGGTTCAAACCGGGGGGCCTTCAGGGGGATGTATACCCGAACAGCTTCTGGACATGAAAATAGACTTTGATGAACTTACCGAGATTGGTTCCATGATGGGTTCCGGTGGCATGATCGTGATGGATGATCGAACATGCATGGTGGATGTCGCCAGATATTTTCTTAAATTTCTTGAGGGTGAATCCTGCGGAAAATGTGTTCCCTGCCGGGAAGGGGTTCGAAGAATGCGGGAGATACTGGACGATAT
>JAGGXJ010000116.1 GCA_021163105.1 Syntrophobacterales bacterium | reverse complement strand
TTACAAAATCACCATAACTTATTGATACTTCTTAATATATGCCAAGTAATACACGAATTTAAATAACGCAAGTTACTTGCAATTATAATGTCCCGATTCATCGGGGCATAGCGGAGCTTTTTACGAAACCATCAACACTCAATTGCGCCGCACTGGTATATTCTTTCCACCAGCTTTTCGACGATATCATCGACTGTGCCTTCCAGCTTTTCTTTCCTTCTTTCGAATTTTCGAACCTCCAGCCCCGCCATCTTTGTGGGAGAGCCTGTCAGCCCTATGCTCCCCGGGTCCACGCACAAATCTTTATTGGAGAGCATCGTAATTTCCTTTGACTCTGCCGACAATATGCCTGTGAATGGTATGTATCGAGGCTTATTCAGCTCTTTTCGCACGGAAAGCACTACCGGAAACCCGGAGGCAAGCCTTACATAACCGTTTTCTATCTTCTGTGTGATTACCAGACTATCCCCGTCAGATTCCTCCAGGCCGATTACATGCATTACATTGGGGATGCCCAGCATTTCCGCCAACTGGGAACAGATTTGTGCCGTTGAGCCATCAATAGACAGGTTGCCGCAAAGGACGATGTCAAAATCTCCTATCCGGCGGCAGCCGGTTGCCAGTATCTCTGCTGTGGCCAGGCTGTCCGATCCCGCAAACACGCGGTCAGACAAAAGAACAGCCCTGTCGGCCCCCATCGCGAGACCTTCTCGAATAGTGGTCTTTGCGAAAGGAGGCGCCATTGACAGCAGAACCACTTCTCCGCCATGGGACTCCCGCAATGCAAGAGCAGCCTCAAGGGCATGCTTATCAAAGGGATTCATTATATTTGGAATTCCCTCTCGCGTCAGTGTCTTTGTTTCGGTGTCCATGCTGACCTTATCCCAGTGTTTTGGATCTGGCACAGGTTTCACACAGACAATAATCCTGTTCATAATTGTACCTGTTCTTTTGCTCTTTTTTACTTTTTGAAAGGTGCCAATGCCGCCCTTCCAATGCCTGCCTTGGCTACCTCTGCCGTGCCGCCTGCCGGGACGGTAACCATTGCGTCTCTGAAGAGTCGTTGGATGGCGTATTCCTTCATTATGCCGTAGGACCCGTGAATTTCTATCGCCTTCTTCGCCGCCTCCACCGCTGCGTTACAGGTATAGTGTTTTGCCATGCCGGTTTCCGTGTCGCAGCGCATATTCTGATCCTTCATCCAGTTGGCGCGGTAATTCAGCAGTCGGCAAATATCCAGTTGAGTGTATATCTCGGCCACGAGGAACTGGATTGCCTGAAGTGTACCGACAGGTTTCCCGTAAAGGATTCTTTCGCTGGCAAATTTGCCCGCTTCCTCATATACCGCCTGCAGAATACCCAGAGCGGTGGCTGCCATACCGGTTCTCCCCGTCTCGCTGATGGTCTTGAGCGCCACGTTCAATCCCTGACCTTCCTGGCCGATCAGGTTCTCTTTCGCAATTTCGCAGTTGTCAAAGACCAATTCACCCGTATTTGCGCCACGTAGACCGAGTTTATTCTCTTTTCTGCCGAGCTTCGCGCCGGGTGTATCCTTGTCAACGACAAAGGCGCTCAGCCCTTTAGCCCCTTCGCCGGTCTTGGCAATAACAATCCAGAAATCCGAAAGATGCGAATTGGTGATGAAGCATTTCCGGCCGCTTAAGATATACTTGTCGCCTTTTAACTCCGCAGTGGTTGTCATGCCGATAAGATCCGATCCGCCTGAGGGATCGGTGACGGCTACTACACCCATGGTTTTACCAGTCGCAAGCGCCGGCAGATAATTCTTTTTCTGCTCGTCGGTCCCGAAATCATTCAATGCGGCACAGGCCATGTGGTGAACCTGAAGGGCCATGGGGAAGGCGGCGCATACGCGGCCAAGTTCTTCCAGTACTATGGTTCTCGCCACATAACCCATTCCTACTCCGCCGAATTCCGATGGCGTTATAATACCGGTAATTCCTACCTGAGCCATAGGTTTTAAAAGGTCCATGGGGAATTCACCGGTTTCTTCCATCGCTTCCATCCTGGGAGGTATCTCTGCCTCTGCGAATTCACGGACAGCCTTTCTCAACAGCTCTTCTCTTTCGGTAAATGCAAACTCCATAATCGGTCTCCTTGTCGATTTACTGGTTGTTGACCCGGAACATCACTGTAAAAGCTCTAAATCTCAGGTCATGTTATTCAGATATCCCACACAAAGGATTTCATGGCCGTATAAACAATTTTTTCACAAAATGTCATAATATGCTCTCCCCGAGCATAATTATATCATCTTTTTAACCGAATTTTTCTATACATACGTGCTATATATGTCAAGCTTTTTCCTGATTCTGCTACTGCAATATGATTATGTCACCCATTTTTGACTTACTGTTTGTATTGTAGTAAGTCCCCGGGCTAATGTCTTCGGGGTTGAAAGATCGAGTTAATAAAGGCTTTTAACATACTGAACAGGGGATACTGGTGAATTCTGAAGAAAAAACAGTTGACTGGACGGCAATAATAAAAGACGGGGTTGTCGGCGCGTGGCCTATCTGTCTCGGCTATCTTGCCATAGGGCTTGCCTTCGGAGTGATCGCGCAAAAGGCGGGATTCAGCCCGCTGGAAATCGGCCTCATGTCCCTCCTCGTCTATGCGGGCAGCGCTCAGTTTATTGGCATATCCATGCTGAGCGCCGGCGCCGGCATTGTTCCCATAATTATAACCACCTTTACCATAAATCTTCGCCATCTGCTGATGAGCTCGTCCCTTTCGACCTTTATGCGTAATCTTGGGACGGGCAAACTTTCCCTCTTTGCATATGGAGTAACAGACGAAAGTTTTGCACTCAATACAGTAAGATTCAGAAGGGGTGACTGGGACTGGCGGCGTGCCCTCGTCCTTAATCACATCTCAAACCTCGCGTGGATTATAAGCACGGTTGCAGGGGGATTAGGCGGCCGGTTCATACCTGCCGGGGCATTCGGAATCGACTATGCCCTGATTGCCATGTTTGTATGCCTTCTTGTTTTTCAGTTGAGGGGAAGGTTGTATGTGATAGTGGCACTCATCGCCGGGATGCTGGCGGTCATCTTGTCGCTTATCCTCCCCGGGAATTCATACATAGTCATAACTTCGGTAATCGCGGCGACACTGGGAATTTTTCTTAAAAGATTGAAACACTTCGCAGGGGCGGAACAGAAATCATGATACATGACAATTATCTGTATGTCATTCTCGGAATGGGAATTGTTACCTACATACCGCGGTGGCTTCCTCTTGTAATTCTGTCCCGCCGGAAACTGCCGGAATGGTTTGAGCAGTGGCTCGATCTTATCCCGGCCGCGATATTGAGTGCCCTGATACTTCCGATACTCATAACAACAGGAGATCCCCGGCATCTTGATCTTATGAGGCCTGAGTTTCTCGTGGCGGTGCCGACCCTTATCTTTGCGGTAAAGACGAAGTCCCTCGCGGGAACCGTAATGTTCGGAATGTTTCTCTTCTGGCTCGCCGGAAAATTCTTTTAAGGAAGTGCCCCCTTGTTACATTTGTGACTATGTGAGAGCTTTGCATAATGTCATTTCGAGGAGTGTTAACGACGAGAAATCTTAATGATTCAAGTTTGTTAAGATTTCTCCCTGCGGTCGAAATGACAAATTAAGGCATTTGTGCAAAGATCTCTATGCACGACAGTATCACCGAAAACCCCTTGATTTGCCGGGTCTTCCTGTTGTAAATTCCTAAAAAGAAGCCGGGAGAATGCAGGTGATTTAAAAATATTGTCGATATTAAACGCGGGGGTAAGAAATGGAAGGGAAAAAAGTCAGTGAAAGCAGTGTCATCCTGGCACAGCAAATGAACCCACAGGATGCAAATCCGGCTGGAAATGTACACGGTGGCGTCATTATAAAACTTATTGATACAATCGCCGGCGTGGTTGCGACCAAGCATGCACGAGTTAATACGGTCACCGCCTCCATCGACAGGCTGGATTTTCATCATCCTGTATATGTGGGGAACCTTCTGACACTCAAGGCCAGCCTGGACATGGTTGGGAGAACTTCAATGGAAATTGGCGTTCGGGTTGAATCCGAAGACCTGATCACCGGCAAAATCCGGCATACAGCCTCGGCCTACCTCACCTTTGTGGCCCTGGACAAAAAGGGCAGACCAATGTTGTTGCCCCCACTTATTCTGGAGACCAGAGAACAGAAGCGACGCAATCGCGAGGCGATGGCAAGGAAGAAGATAAGGCTTTTAGAAAAGAAAAAGGAAAAAGAGTGCCAGAACAACTCAGAAAATCACGAATAATCAAATGTTTTCCTCTTAAATAATCAGCAAAAAATCTCAGGAGCTAAAAATTCACGAATTTTTTCTTGGCATTCATTACTTTCGCCAGATATCTTTTTGCTTCATCGTGAGGCAGTTTTGTTCGAAGAGTCTTGAATACCTGAAGCGGGCCGAGCTTGTTTATGCGTTGCGGCGCACGGTCTCTATCGGGGTCAAAGGTGCGCAGAACATTGCCGGCGCCGGTGTTATAGGCGGCAATCACACAATATTCCCTGGATACGGGGTCTTGAATATCATTCAGGTATTTGTAATGCAGGATATGAAGGTAAGCAGTGCCATATTGAATATTGTTCCCGGGATTAAAGAGAAACTCCCTGGAAGGCAGGCCATCAGCATTATTCAAAAACCTGTGAACGTCTTGTCCGGCAGTTGTGGGAACGATCTGCATAAGTCCAAATGCCGGAGCGCTGCTTACCGCGTATGGATTGAAATCGCTTTCGGTCTTAATAATAGCATAGACAAGGTTTTTACTGATGGAAAGGTTCTTTGCAAAGCGTTCAACGAGCGGCTTGTACTTCAGCGCCCGTATCTCACAGTGATCTTTTACCATCGGGATAACCACACAAGGCACATCTTCAGTTATGCCGCCGGTTTTAATCTGCCTGCTCTGGAGCCTGTTTTTAATGAGATAATCGGCAAAATATCCTGCCCGCCAGGACCATCGAATCTTTTTGCCTTCCTGGTCATTTACTTCACCATATAGAAAAGGCATTTTACCCAGTTTCACGCTTCTGGCAGAATAAATATCCACGGCTCTGGGATCATCAGGGGTAAGTAGGGTTGTAATGATGGCATTTTTCAGACTTTTTAACGGGTTTTTCCGGTCCAGCGTTTCAACAGTAATTATTCCCCTGTCAAAATCGACCGAAGCACGGGAAAGGTAGTTCTGGGTGTATTTGACATACTCCCTGGGTCCGGGCTCTTTTATTTCTTCTTTTCCCCAGACACCTCCTACAGCTTTTCTGAAGGTTTCAATAAGTGTCCCGAAATCTTTCTGAAAACGTTTTATGTCCCGAGCCATCGCCTTTGGGTTTGCGGCATATCTGACCGCCTTCTCCGCGGCCATTCGCTGGGCGGACACAACATCCCCGGTAGCCGCTATTCTGGCTACGCGGGCGGTATCCCACGCGGAACATCCCACAATGATAAGAATAACAAGAAATGCCAGCAATAAATTTTTCATAAGCCGCAAAAAATTTCCTTGACTGTGTTTATCATGGATACCCCTGTATTTCCATTTCACTTTTTCTGATATTGTCGCATGCCGACATAACGGTCCCCATCAGGCGCGTTGCCTGCAGGGGCTTGTTCGCGGCTCTATTTGAATCGATCATCTGATTTTCGGTTTGAAGCGGTTTCCCTGGCTTTCTCTAACCAGCCGGTCCGTACTTCCACTTGAGCATCGAATGCAGGAAAGGCACAACGTGGAGGTTTGAATGAATGGCTGCGGTGGAAGTGGTACAGTAGAATGATGTGTGAGAAGCCTTCGAGATCCTTAAGTCCCGGGTGGAAATCCTCTAACAACCCAACAGTGCCTTTTACGCCAGCGGAGCCCGTCGGCTGGATCGGCATGTCTTCGGGTTCCATAAATGGGGAGCAAATGATACCGATTGGTGTGAATTCGATCTTCATTTTCTCACGCGAACGTCTGAATTCAGCGGCGGCGAACGCTGGTCCTCGCCGTCCGCTGGAGTAAATTGATAGGCAAAAATAAATCTGTCCCCTTTTCTACCTTATTTCAATAAATATCTCAGGATGTTGTTCAGCAATGCGTAAAAGAGATTTGGCCGGGCCTTGCGGCGTTCTTCTTCCTTGCTCCCAATCTTGTATAGTGCGTGGGCTAACGCCCATTAAGCTGGCGAAGGCTGATTGTGATACTTTTAACCTTTTTCTAATAGCTCTTGCAGGAGATGGTTCATTCAAAGTACGCGCGATTAATTTTAAATCGCCTTTTTTGAAGCGTTTTATCTCTTTTATTCCTTCTAATATTTCTTGACCGATATTTCGATTACTCATTTTCAATTTCCTCCGCAATCCTTTTTAGAATATGGCCGGGAATTGTTGCTTTTTCACTCTTGGAATATAGGGTAAGCAACCAGATTTCCTTAGCCGATTTTTTCCAATAATACATAACCCTTATTCCGCCTCGCTTCCCTTTTCCTTCCGGTGCCCACCTAATTTTCCGAATGCCACCGCTTCCACGAACAAGATCCCCGGCATCAGGGCAAACAAGTAGATACCATTGAAGTGCCCGATATTCATCATCAGCTAAATATTTCGGTAGCAATTTTGTAAATATTGTTGTTTCAATGAATATCATACGGAAAATTGTACGGCATTGCCGTATGCTTGTCAATGATTATTTATACGTGAAAACACTCCTAAAAACAGGAAGCTGTTTGATAAAGTGAAGGGTATGATGGACGGGAACGAGTATCTGAACATAGAAGCTGGGTTATTTACTTGTTTATGGACATCTTTCGTCTCCCCTGCGATTTAAGACCCTTCGACAATCTTGATTTCTTCTTCTGTCAGTTCGTACAATTCATAAATCAGTCGATCAATTTGCCGGTCTGTGGTTTCAACCTGGCGCTGGAGGACGGTTTTTGTCTGGGGCACTTTGGCTTTGGCCAGTTGTTTGTTGAGATCAAGCATCCGTTCGACGAGTTCGACCATCCGGTTGTGGCGGGCTTTTTCGGTGGGGTCGGAAAAATCGATGGTGCGGATGGGAAGTTGTTTTAGATCCACAACTCGAATAGAAACATCAACGATACTCTTTCGATACCACCAATTGATAAGATGAGAATTGAGTAGACCAAGCACGTAGAGTAGAGAATACTGACTTTCAAGCGGAATGATATTGAGCAACACTCCTGCACTATAAGTCTCGTCATCGTCCAAGTGACTGACAACGAGCCTTTGTTTAAGCGTAGGATTTCGTAGCTTTTGAACCACGAGACGAGGTCCTTGGAAGAAACGCTCATCAACAGCATGAGCTAACCACGGGCCATAGCTAACCCAACAATGACCATTCCAATGAGTATTATAACGTGCTACATCGCGCCCTAACAATTCCTTCTTGAAAGTATGGTCTTTTTTGTGATCAGAGTGAAAAAGTCGTTTACTTACAATTTCTTCTGCGCGTGTTTTTCCGTATTGTTTCGCAAGAGTTGATCTTCGATAAAGTGTAAGCCCTTGAGAAATTTCAACTATTGAACCGAGGATAAATGTGCCGGTTTCTGTTTTTACGATTAGTCGGGCATCATCTTGTGATATGCGTGGATTGAAACGGAATCTGGAATGTCCGGTCCATTCTTGAAGATCAATGGTGTGGGTCAGACCTTCTAAACCTCCTGGACTGAAGCAATCTGAAAGTTGAGAGGCCCCTATCTCACCCGTAACAACAATCCTACTTTCCTTCAGAGTCATCCGCGCCTTCTGGGTCACAACAATGCATGAGTCCATCTTTACCCCTGTGAATACATTTTCCGGTAGTATGATAAAACTCTGTGGGACCATTTTTTTGCAAAGATGTTGGCGCAAATTTTCGGTCTGAGAACGCGATACCCAGTAACTTGGAACAATATAGCCCCAAAAACCATTTGATTTGAGCAATGACGAACTCTTCTCGATGAAGAAAATATAGCTTTCATACTTTCCAGTATTCAAATCATAGTTCTTGCGCAAATATGGTTTATTGGATTCTTGAAATTCTGCTCCCCACGGCGGATTTCCGATTACCGCATCGAAACCTCCTCCCTGCATGATTTCTTTGAACTCAGTTTCCCAGTCAAAGACATTGACGCGATACATCTCTTCTTCATCGAGAAAGCTTGTCTGTTGTCCCTCATAAAAGTCGGGGCCGATGAGGGAATTGCCGCATTTGATATTGTTTCCTAGATCAGGCAGGGCGCGTTCCTGGAACAGTTCGAGCGTCTTTCCGATTGTTTCGGCGCTTTCGTCTTCCAGCACCTTGAGAAGGAGGGAAAGTTTGGTGACTTCCACGGCCTGGGCGTCGATGTCCACGCCATAGATATTGTTGAGAAGGATTCGTTTCCGCTCGTCGGTGGTAAGCCGCCAGTCACCGCCGGGTCCCTGATAGAGACAGGGCTTGCGCCCTTTGGCCCATTTCTCCGGGTCATCTGTTATGTATTGATCCCGATGCCAGTCGAGGAGGTATTGATAAGCGCCGATCAGAAAGGAGCCGGAACCGCAGGCAGGATCGAGGATTTTCAGTCTGCTCACCGCCCCGCGAGGCCCCGGTTTCTTGTTCTCGACCAGTTTGCCGACTGTCTGTTTTACGATGTAACCTACAATGTAAGTTGGTGTGTAATAAACGCCACCCGCCTTTTTTACCTCCGGCTTTTCCTCGACAACGGCACGGTGCCCCGACGTCAATCGGATTACTTTTCCCAGAAATTGCTCATAAACCTGCCCCAGAATATCTGCCGGCAGGACGGAAAATTCGTAGGGGCTATCCGGGTAATAGAGATTTGTGAAGATATCCCTGAGTATCTTGTCGTCGATTGCAAGATCAAGCGTAAGATCATCGGGGGAAGATGTTCTGTCTTTTTCCTTTCTGAAATGGAAAAGGCCTGAGTTATAACGATCATCGGCCTGCTGAAAAAGTTGGCACAATCGCTGGTAGGCCTGTGTGCCGTTTCTCAAGGACATGAGGCGCCCGTATTGTTCGATGCCGCGGTCTTCACAGATGCGGAGAAAGATTATGCGGTCAATGGTGCGCTGGACGGCGAAATTCAGTTCGCGGATTGTCAGGCCGGGGTTCCGCAGGGCGATGTTTCTGGCCAGTGTTTCCCGCCAGCGTTCAATCTCTTCGAGGAAGGCGGTGTCAACCTCGGCGGTGCCTCGTTTTGCCCTGCTGGATTCGACATATTTGTCAAAAGACCCTTTGAGGACAGCTTCACGTGAGAAGATGGAAGCGATTTCGTCCCAGCGGTCAACATATTCATTGTAAGTAAAATAAAGGGTGCGTGCCGTGGAGGACTTGTCAGTCTTGACCGGTTTGATCCGGCAGTCATAGACAGCAAGTTCCTCAAAATCTGTGAGAATGCTGAGAGGCAGCTTGGCCGACCAAGCGTAACGACGAAGCTGGTAAGCCGGGTGGATATCCTCTTTAATGTTGACTGACGGTTTTTTTGCTTCCAGGAAGAATTTGCGTGTCCCGCCGATGCGGAAGCAGTAATCGGGGGCCTTTACGGCGCTGCCTACTTTGATGGCATCTTCATGGATTACATCCTTGTAGGCCTCCGCGTAGCCCTGCCTGTTGTAAACATCCCACCCGAGGGCATGGAAGAAAGGGTTGATAAATTCCTGTCGAACCTGGGCTTCATTGTACCGGCCTGACCGATAGGTATCGAGATTGCGGTCAAAACGCTCGATAAGCTCATGTATTTCTTCGGGAGCTGACATTAATTACCCACCTTGATGAGAATCAATACAGGGAATATAACAAATTTGTCAATATATTTCGAATTAAGAAGGCAAACGCAAACGCTTAAGCAAGGCGGATTGATTAAAAAACAAGATTTCTCCCTACGGTCGAAATGACACGTTTGTCGAATTTGACTTTTTACGGGTGCTATTTCTTTAGTTCTGCCCAAAGACCGCTTCTGTCGTAAGTAATATGAAAATTGGATATCCCCGCTTTATGTATGATCTCTTCTATTTTATTTGGTGAACTATAAGCCTTTGCATCATCTTTTAGAGAACGGTCTCTTAGAAATGTCATCCTGTCTAACTCCTCTATGGTGATATATCGTCCAAATCCACCACCGACAAAACCAGCACCACCCTTCTTCAGTACTCTATAGATCTCTTGAAAGACGAGAACCTTGTCTTTCCAGCAATGATATGAACCTCTGCTAACAATCAAATCCGCAAATTCATTTTCAAAAGGCAAGTCATGGGCATCACCCAATACGGGGATTATCCTATCTGTCAATCCTTCATTTTCAATATTCATGCGTGCTACTTCGTATATGGCCTTTTCTTTCTCCACGCCATATATCTTAAGGTTAGAACTCCTGCACAGCTCAATTGCAAAGACAGCCGTGCCACAACCAACATCTACACATACACCTTCTAAAATGCCATAATCCTCAATGATCTGTTTGGCGGTAGAGACAACTGCCGGCATAAAGTTTTCTTTAACCTGTTTATCAAAAAGCTGGGCTTTTGAAATGTCCATATTCTG
>JAGGXJ010000120.1 GCA_021163105.1 Syntrophobacterales bacterium | reverse complement strand
TAAACGGTGGCATCACAGCTGACTCAGGAGCGTTTACAGTTGCAAATACAACAGGATCTGTACATACAGGCGGCACACTAAACGTTGTTGGAGCAGCTACATTGGATAGCGGTATGACTGCCGGGACTCTTCACGTGGGTGATGCAAGCAGCGGCGCAAATGTAATAAGCGGTTTGACATCAGTTAACGGAGGTACAGTTATTTACAGCGGAACAGGAACTGGCAATACTGTTACAGTGAATGGAACAACGGTTTCTGCTTTGACATCAGACGGGTTAGGGCTTACAGCAAGTAATGGTGGCAATGTAACAGTACTAGGCCAACTCTAAAGGTCTGACAATTGATGCTGTAGCCAATACTACGACCTTAACTGGCGGCATTAATTCATCTACTTGGACATTAGGCGATGCCCAGGCGACTCTGGGTGTCGGTACGACATCCACTTCCGAGATTACCGTGTTTGACGCTACAAATACGGCAGGGACAACCTCTGTAACAATCGGTGACGCCGGAACTTCAACCAATACCATGACCGGCGCGACCAATGCGATCATCGGCTCAACAAGCAGCACAATGACCGGCAGCAATGCCAATGTGAGCCTTTCCAACAACTCGGCCAGCATTAATGTAACAGGCGGCGGGAGTTTTACGGCAACGAACTTGGGAACGGCAATCACGGGTATAACCAACACCAACACAGCCACGACATCCAACACTGTCTCGACAACCGGTGGCGGCAGCCTGAACACGACGACGACTGCCTTGACCGCGATGTCCGGTGGCAATGGACTGGCTGTCAACAACAGTGGCGCTATTACATTGATGAACAACACCAGCGGTGCCGGATTGAGCATCAGTGCGAACGGCAACGACGTTTCGCTGCTCAATACAGTAGGTGCGGCAGGACACGGTTTGACCATCGGGGCTAATAGCACCACGCTGACCGGCGGGACAACATCATCTATCCTGACCCTGAACAACGACGACGCCAATATCACCATCAACGGCTCGAACATGTTTAACCTGGATCAGGCTGGCGCAACAACCAGCATTGGTGTCGCGGCTACCACGACCAACACAATAACCGGTCTGGCCAACAACATCACTGCTACCAGTACCAACACAATAGCCGGTGCCACAAACTTACTAAATGCGACGACGAACACGATTGCCAATGCGAGTACCTATTCTGGCGCAACAAGCGGTATAGAAGTGGTTACAGCCGGTGTTCATATCAAAGGTTTAGACAACACTGTGACCGCCACGACCGGTTCTAACAGTATCACCGGTCAGGTTAACAACACCATCTCTGCTGTAACCGGTTCCAACAGCATTACCGGCCAGACCGGCAACACAATAACCGCAAACACCGGCAACAACGCGATGACGGCAAGCGCCGGCCAAAATCAGATCACGGGCTATACCGGCAATACAATAGTAGCGACGACCGGAAACAATGCGATCACCGCAACTACCGGCAGTAATACCATTTCGGCATCGGCCACTACAGCCGATCAGTCGAATACCATTGAAGCAATGGGTACAAACGGAACAAACAACCTGACGGCTAATGCCACGACCGGCACAAACAATATCAGTGCCGATACTAACGTGATTACCGGTACAACAAGCAGTTCAATGACCGGCAGCAATGCCAGTGTAGCGGTATCTAATAACCAGGCGACGATGGGCGTAACCAACGGCTCGGTCGTTACCACCACAGATACTCAGGCAACGGTGCTTACCGATGACGGCCATGGATTGACCGTTGATCAGACAGCTCACGAGACAACCCTGACCGGCGGCACTACTTCAACATCACTCACACTCAATGATGTAGGAGCCACCTTCCAGAATATTGAGACAGGCGGCCCCGCGAAAGTAACAGGCGTGGCCGATGGTGTCGATTCTTACGATGCCGTCAACATGAGGCAATACTGGAAGCTCGAGGACAGAATCGACGCGGGTGTTGCGTCTGTCGCGGCGATGGCAGCTATTTCCTCCCCTGCTCCGGGCAAGACTTTCGCGATCGGTCTTGGATATGGTAATTTCAGAGGCCAAAGCGCGATCGCTGTCGGCGGCAGAGCGCTCGTTGGAGAAAGTATTTCTTTAACGGCAGGTATGGGATACTGTGACAGTACCGCCACAGTTAATACCGGCGTAACCTGGAGTTTCTAAAACTGAGTTTGTGAACGGAGAGGGGGTGTATATCCGCCCCCTCTCCTTATTTAAACCCTGCAATATTGATGGAATTGTAAAAAGTTCTCCAAGTCGTCATACCGGCGAAAGCCGGTATCCAGAAGTTCTTGAAAATACTGGATTCCGTGTCAAGCACGGAATGACAAAAGAGGCAGAACTCGACTTTTTACGACTCCATGAATATTGAAGGTGATTTCTCTAACTCTTTGAGAGGTTTGCACAACTGCCGTTATTGTCATTTCGACCGAAGGGAGAAATCTTAAAAGACTTGAATCATTAAGATTTCTCGTCGCTACGCTTCTCGAAATGACAAAATTCAAAGGTCTATCTTTATAGAAGAGACTCTTCTCATCCTTACTCTATTCCCATTCCCGTTTGTCGATGATAGGTTTATCCTTGTCGGACAGTTCCCCTTTCACCGTTTCAATTCTGTCTATTTTCACCGCACAGATCTCGCTGAATATATCTCTGAAACGTTCATCATCAATGGCTTTGTATTCTTCATCTTCCACGACCGCAACAGTCAGGAGGTCTTTGTAGGATTCTCTTGTCACAATCACCTGAAATCTGACCCGCGGGAACGCCTCCCCTACCCTTGCCACCTGGCCCGGCGTGATAAACATCCCCCTGACCTTGACCGCGTCGCCCACCCTCCCGGCAATGCCGCTCAGTCTGCGGGATGTTCTTCCACACGCGCAATCCTCTTCCACAATGCTTGACAGGTCTCCTGTCCCGAACTTCAACAAAAAGAATATGTCATTCAGCCTGGTTACCACCACCTCGCCCAGTTGCCCCGGTTGGACACATTTGCCTGTGGAGGGGTCCACGATTTCGACAATTACATCCTCGCAGATATGCCACCCGGTCTTTTCGGAACATTCGTATGCTATATCTCCAACTTCTGTGGCCCCGTACATCTGGTAGGTATCTATTCCATATTCCTCTTCAAACCTTATCCTGAGCGACGGCTGAAGAGGTTCCGCCACAAAGCATGCCTTTCCAAGATCAAAATCCCTTTTAAAATCATATCCCATCTCTTCCGCTTTGTTGATAATAGCGTTTAAGAAACTCGGGGTGCCGGTATATCCGGTAATCTTCAGATCTCTGATCAACTGAACCTGCGTTTCGGTGCCCGACGTTCCCGAAGGGATTACAGTCGCCCCGGCAGACCTGAGGCCTTCATGAAATGTCAGCCCGGCGGCCACCATATGGTACGAAAAGGTGTTGAGCACCCGGTCACCCTTGCGAAATCCCGCCGCGAAATACCCCCTGGCCCACAGTTCATTCTCTCCGAGGTGCGGTTCATAGACGGGACCCGGCGATGTGAATATCCTGTCTATATCTGCATTTTCACTGGAAAATCCTCCGAAAGGAGGCTCGCGCCGTTCCAGTTCGACCAGTTTTTCCCTTGAAATTACAGGCAATTTTTCAAGATCACTGGTGGAGGCTATATCTGATGGTTTCAGTTCCAGTTTATCCAGCGTTTCTCTGACCCTTTTGGAATGTCTGTAACCCGAGTCAATCATCGTGGACAATCTCAAATTATTGTCCTCTTCCCTGCGAAGTCTTGGTCTGACTTCCATATCATCAAAAAACCTGCCCATACCAATTCCCCTCTTTTTTCTTTTAGCTATTAGCGGTTAGCTGTTGGCAACTACAAGCTTTCCAGTTGTCGGTTTTTTCAACCGGTAACCGGTAACTGTGAACCGTAAACTTTTTTTTGTTGGGTTTCGCAAGCTCTACCCAACCTACAGTCTTGTACATGTTTCACCCCCACCCAACCTCCCCCATCAAGGGGGAGGAGTTTTCGGGGAATCTTTAGGTTGATGACATTGTATTACAACCTACAACCATCGTTTGCGTCTCTTGTAAGACTTTACGTCTCTGTATGATTTCGCGTCACCGGACGTCCCCATTCCAAGATAAAATTCCTTTATATCAGGGTTTTCCTTGAGATCAGCGGAAACGCCTTCCATGACAATCTTGCCGTTTTCCATGATATAACCATAGTCAGCTATTTGCAGTGCCATCCTGGCGTTCTGTTCCACCAGTATAATTGTTGTCCCCTGCTCTTTGTTTATTCTCTCTATGATTTGGAATATTTCCATGACTACCAGCGGTGCAAGCCCCAGAGACGGTTCGTCCAACAGGAGCAGTTGAGGATGAGCCATCAGGGCCCGCCCCATGACAAGCATCTGAAGTTCACCGCCACTGCAATAACCAGCCAGAGTTTTTCTTCTCTCTTTCAGTGGAGGGAAGTAATCATATATAAGTTCCATATCCTTTTTATATGGTTTGCCCCAGCGTGTTGCTGTACCCACTCTCAGGTTTTCCTCTATTGTCAGATACTTGAAGGGTTGCCTCCCCTCAAGAACCTGAATAATACCCTGACGTGTTATGGTTTCGGGAGGGGAATTCTGAATGGATTTCTTTCTGTACACAATATCACCATCCGTGACCTTCCCGTTCTCCGTTTTTAACAGCCCCGAAATGGCTTTCAAGGTCGTCGTCTTCCCCGCGCCGTTACTGCCCAGAAGAGATACTATATGCTTCTCCTCAACTGAAAGTGAAACGCCCTTCAGCACTTGGATAACATCCGAATAAACCACGCTTATATTGTTCAACTGAAGCAAAATACCATCTTTCATGACTACCTCTTGTCTTACACCAACCCTTAATACGAGAATGGCCAGAGTCTGAAATTGGAACGAATAATGCGCCATACCTCGGCAAGGCCCCTCGGTTCCAGCAGAATAAAGAGGACTATCGCGGACCCGAACGCTAATTCACGCAAAGGCGCCATTGAAAATCCCGCTTTGCTGAATATATCAACACCCATGAGTATATCGGTCAGCCACCGCAATCCTTCATTCAACCCTGTAATAAAAATAGCTCCATAAATGGCGCCGGTGATACTCCCCAATCCACCTATGATAATCATAGCTATATATTCTACGGAAAGCCCCAGATTAAAAGGCTCGGTTGTGATACTGATCATATAATATGCCCACAGGGCGCCGGCTATTCCGGCATAGAAGGAACTTATTCCGAATGATAGAAGTTTATAGGGGAATATCGGGATACCCATCCCTTCCGCGGCCCTGTCATTATCGCGTATTGCTATGAACGCCCTTCCATAACTTGTTCTCATAATATTGACGGCAATAAGTGTCATGACAATCAGGCAGACATAAACAACATAGAAAAAGCTTCTATCACTATCGAGCGCTATGCCGAATATGGATACTCCGGGAAGCACAATTCCCATGGTTCCTTCAGTAAGCCCTTCCCAGTGGACAAGAAGATATTCAATGATAAACTGTCCCGCGAGGGTCGCGATCGTGAGATATAAGCCCTTCAGTCTTCCTGAGGGCAATCCGAACAGCACTCCCACAAAAGCGGTTATCGACCCCGCGGCGGGAACAGCAAGGATAAAGGGAAACCCTGCTTTTGTGGCGAGTATGGCAGCCGCGTAAGCGCCCACACCGATGAAAGCTCCATGTCCAAGGGAAAGCTGGCCGGTAAACCCCGTCAGTATGTTCAGGCCGATCGCCGCTATGGCGGTGATGGCGACCATATTAAGGACATAGATAAGGTATGGTCCACTCGCATAAGGAACTATAGCAAACAGCATTACAAGCCCGACTACAAGGGATGCGCGACCGAAATCTGTTTCAAAGATCGTAAGTTCCTGTTCGTATCTTTCATTAAAGTTACCACATGGGTGAAAGTGTAATTTTCTCATTAGACCCTTTCAATCTCTATCAGGCCGAAAAGGCCATAGGGCTTTACCATCAATATAAACACCAGCGCCACGTAAGGAACTACATCCCGCAGTGAAGTGGAGAGGTACCCGCCTGTGAAGGTTTCCAGAAGGCCGATAATTATCCCCCCGATAACAGCGCCTCCAATACTGTCCAGGCCACCTAATATGACCACCGGAAAAACCTTGAGCCCTATGGAAGAAAGGTCATGAACGTTGATCCCGTTGATAATGCCAAGGACAATCCCGCTCATTCCCGCCACAAGAGCCGCGATAGCCCAGGACAGGGCGAACACCTTTCTTACGTGCACCCCCAGAGAAAGGGCGGCCGGCTGATTATCCGCAACTGATCTCATATAAATGCCCTGGGAGGAATATTTGAAAAAGAGTCCAAAAAGCATGAGAAATATAAGGCCGATAGCAATCGACACCACATAAACCGGAGGTATGTTTATACTGCCCCAGTGTATTGCAAGGCCTGCAGGGAGAAAATCAGGAAAGGTATATAGATTTCCACCCCAGATGAAGAGCATTATCCCCTTGAATATAGAGGCCAGCCCCACAGTCAGCATGATAACATAAATAAGAGGCTCACCGATCAACGGGCGCAGGAAGATGCGCTCAACGACAAATCCAAGTAAAAAAGATCCGGCAAGGGCCAGAGGAAAGGCCACATAGACAGGAAGTTCAGCCCAGCCAATTAAAACCAGAAATACAAATGCCCCCAGTGCCATCAACTCCCCATGCGCAAAATTCAACACGCTGGAAGATTTGAAAATCATTACAAATCCCATGGCTGCCAGGCCATACAGAAACCCTATGCTTATTCCGTTTATCAAAAGATGGATGAAAAAATCCATATAACAAACCTTTCTGTAAAATTATAAGTAACCATTCACAGTAGCGTGGGGCCTCTGTGCCCCACAGAGGGCACGCTACTGGTAACCGTCTTCACCCTAAAGTTCTAATATACGCACATTGGTTTCCAGTGTGCCTACCTGCCCGTTTCGATAACGTATCGTTGTTTTAACATCCAGATCTTTCTTGTCCTCATACATGGCTGTTATAAGCTTCAGATAAAGTCCGTAAACAAATCTCCTGCGCACTTTGCCTGTTCTTGTCAGCTCATCATCATCAGCGTCGAGAAGCTTGTAGAGGAGTATGCACTTGCGTATTTTCATGGAATCGGGCAACTTTTCGTTAACTTTTCCAATCTCCGCGTGCACAAGTTTTTCTACTTCTCTCTGTTGTGAGAGATCAGTATATGTTGTGTAGGGTATCATTCTCTCTTCAGCCCAGTTGCCGACATTTCCCATATCAATATTTATCAGCGCGGCTATGTATGGACGCCCTTCGCCAAAGGTTACAGCCTCTCTTATATAGGGACTGAATTTCAGGCGTGTCTCTATAAAATCAGGGGAAAATGCCTCTCCCTGCTTGTTCCTGATGATCTCTTCCCTCCGCCCTATAATGACGAGGTGATCGTCATCATCGAGATACCCGGCATCCCCTGTCCTCAACCATCCATCCACAAACGCGGTCTTTGTCGCCTCAAAATCGTTATAATACCCCCTGAATACCGTTTTACTTGAGAGAAAAACCTCCTGGTCATCCGAGATTTTAATATCCATACCGGCCAGGGGTCTGCCAACAGTTTCGGCCTTGACCTCAGTGTCGGGCTGGATCTGAAATATTCCACCCGATTCCGTAAGCCCGTAACATTGTTTGAGATTCAGGCCAAGCGAGCGAAAGAACCTTATAACCTCAGGACTTATCGGATGTCCTCCTGTATACGCGCTGTAAAACCCGGCGCAACCAATCCGGTCCAGAAGCGGACGAAAGATAATAACAGAGGCCAGCCAGCCGACAAGTCTGAGGCCCGGACCGGGTGATTTTCCCTGTGATTTCAAGTTAGTGATTCTGCCGCCTATATTCTCGGCTATATTAAAAAGCTTTCTTCTTATCGGACCGGCATCGCCCATCTTTACACGGATGGTAGAGGCAAGATCTTCCCAGAATCTTGATGATGTAATCAGTACATTAGGACCTAATTCTCGAAAATCCTCAAGAAGCGTTTCCCTGGTCTCAGGAAAGTTCATCGTCATACCACCGACCAGAGCTACACCTGCGCCCCACATCTGATCAACTATCCATGCCGGGGGGGAAATCGACAGCCAGCTCACTTCTACACCCGAGGGAATTGTTTCCAGCCAGCTTGCAGCCATCTCAGTAAGATTGCTGTGTGACAGCATCGCCAGCTTGGAGATTCCGGTTGTCCCGGAAGTCATTATCATCAGGGCAATATCGTCCGGCCTCCCCTTTCGCACTTCCTCCTCAAAAAATCCGGGCTGTTTTCTGTCAAGATCTTCGCCCAGATCTAAAAGATCAGAGAAGCTCATAAGCCATTCGTCATCGCGATATGAACTCATACCTGTCCGATCAACGTATATAACTTTCTTTACATGTGTGAGCTTGTCACGCATTTCCAGCAGTTTATCTGTTTGCTCCTGATCCTCGGTAATTACATAGGTGGCTTGGATTCTATTGAGTGTACCGGCAATCTCCTTGCTCACCGCGGAGGTAAACAGGTTCAGGGCAACAGCGCCGAGAGACTGCCCCCCTAATTGAGTGAACAGCCATTCCGGGTGATTGTCCATTATAATCCCTACATTATCACCCCTTCTCAGGCCGAGAGCGCTGAGGCCCAGCCCCACTTTTTTCGCAAATTCCATATAGTCATGCCAGCTATATGACTGCCATATTCCATACGCCTTCTCTCGAATCGCGGTGCGCTCCCCGAATTTTTCCGCGTGCTTCAATAGAATCCGTGGAAGAGTGAGAGCGGTTTCAGACATGTCTCTTTCCCGGAGTTTCGAGTTTTGGGTTTCAGATTTCGAGTTCACTGTGTATCTCCCAGATATGCCCTTATCACTTCCGGATCATTCTGTATTACCTCAGGCGTTCCCTCGGCCAGTTTATCCCCGAAATTCAAAACCATTACGCGTTTCGATATGGTCATCACAATAGACATATCATGCTCGACGAGTATCATTGTCTGCCCCCAATCCCTGTTCAATACCGAGAGGAATCTCACCATGTCTTCCTTCTCCTCAAGGTTCATCCCGGCGAAGGGTTCGTCCAGCACCAGAAGTTTCGGTTCAAGCGCAAGCGCGCGGCCAAGCTCAACTCTTTTCCGTAATCCATAAGGTAATGAGCCCACCGGCTTCTTCCGGATTGCCTGCATTTCCAGAAAATCAATCAACTCCTCTACGACAGCGCGGTGCCTAACCTCTTCTCTTTGCACACCTCGCATAAAAAGGAGCGCCCTGCCCAGCCCGTAACCGCAATGGATATGACGAGCCAGAAGCATATTGGACAGAACCGTCATACCCGGGAACAGTTCAATATTCTGGAAGGTTCTCCCGACGCCGCTATTTACAAGCTTGTGCGTCGGGAGATTTGTTATATCCTTTCCGTTGAATATTATCTTGCCCGCCTCCGGTCTGTAAAACCCGGTAAGGCAGTTCAAAAGACTTGTTTTTCCGGCCCCGTTTGGTCCTATAATCGCGAACAATTCTCCTGTTCTCACCTCAAAGTCGATATCGTTCAAGGCCATAACGCCTCCGAAGCTCAGGGTAAGATGCTTCACTTCCAGATCGGCACGTTTCCCATCGCCGGATATCGCTTTGAATATGTCAGGTTGCCCACGAAATGCCTTCATTTTTTCTCCAGAATCTTTATCGTTTTTCTTTCCGGAACAAAAAAGTTTGTAATGGGGACATATCGTCCATCTTCACAGACCTTGACAATTCTTGCCTTGAATGACCCCTCATGATCCGTTTTCGTATAGGTAATGTTGGGAACTAGTCCCCCGAAATCTTCATTCGAGAAGGTTTCCATCGCCATATTTATAGTTTTCCTTGTTATCTTTCCGTATTTCTCATTGGCGCGGATAAATGCCCTTTCCATAATCATTCCCATTACGACCCCTTCCCAGTAGGACGCATCGAACTTGTCAACCGTTTTATAACGCGCCCATAGCTCCTCCATGATTTTTATGCCTGCGGTTTTGTCAACCGGCAGACCACCGGGGAACTGTATCTTAAGACGATCTCTGATCAGGCCCTTGCCCATCCTGAAGAAATCGGGGTCGGTAGATGTCCATGTTCCTAAAAATTGAGGTTTATAATCTATCCTGTCGGCACATTTAAAAGTTGTGATTATCGCCGCCGGAAGCATCTGCATGAAAACATATTCCGCTCCGCTCTTTCTCAGACGCAACAATTCGGTCGTCAGATCAAGCGTTTTCGCAGGAAATTCCTCGATTGCGACAATGTCGATATTGTGTTTCTCTGCGTATTCCCTGCTCGGCTTGTGTATGGATCGTCCATAGGCATTATTGTACGTCAGGAGGCCAACCTTTGGCGCATCCTTGCCTTTATGAGTTGCACGGATATATTCCAGAACCGCGTAACAATCCAAACGATAACTCCCGAATGGAAGATACATATAATCAACCGGATCTTTGAGAATCTCCCAGCTTGTGGAGTAATTTATCGTTGGTATCTCGTATCGCTGTACAAGGGGCTTCGCCGCAAGCCCTTCACCCGCGCCCCAGGTGGCAATCATATCTACCTTGTCGCTGACGGCAAACTTTCTGACCGCCGCCACGGCCTCGGGAACCTTGTACATGGTATCTACGAGCTTCATCTCTATCTTATTTCCATCCACGCCGCCCTTTACTTCATTTACATAACGGAAATAATCCTGTTGACCTTTTGCATGAAACTGCCCCCATGTAGACGCCGGACCGGTAAGGTTAATCGCCGCCCCCACCTTTATCGCCTTTGCATGCACGCCAGGGACCATACCCAGAATGACAATAAGACCTGTGATGATACAACATATTTTGCGCATTGTTTGCTCCTCCTTTCAAAATAAAAAAGGCCGCAGAATTAATCCCACAACCTTTAAACAAAAAAAGCCGTGGACAGTCGGTCTGCCCACGGCTCATATAACGCCTGTATACGTCAAGAGCTCAGAAGGCAGACCTCCGCAAAAAAACTAAAAAAGCTAAAGAATCCACCTGTCTGTTTGCAAATAACGTTCTCCATTTTCTCCACTATCCTTACCGATTTCTGGACTTCATAAAATTAAAACGCGATAAAGTCAAGAAAAATTTGTCAGTTCAGATACTTAAAAAACTTAGTATTCGAAGTGGTGATCAATTTCGTGTCTTCCTTGAGAGCTTTCTTGTACGCCTCAAGGCTCCTGATAAACTCATAGAATCCCATATCTTTCTGGTACGCGTCGGCGTATATCTTTACCGCCCGGGCATCTCCTTCACCCTTCAGTTTCTCAGATATCTTATAGGCTTCTGCCAGTATGATCGTTCTTTCCATATCCGCCTTTGCCGTAATCTTCTTGGATTCCTCCTCGCCCTCTGAACGGTACTGTTTTGCCTGCCTCTCCCTCTCTGCCTTCATCCGCCCGAACACATGCTTCTCATTCTGCTCAGGCAGATCCGCGCGTTTTATTCTCACATCCACGACATGGATGCCATATTCTTCCGCACGCTTGGCCGATTTCTCCGTTACCTTCTTCATAAGCATATCCCTGGTTTCAGACACAATATCCGACAAATTATGCTGCCCTAATTCAACTCTCAGCCCGGCGTACACAATATCGTCGAGCCGAGCCTGAGCGCCTCTTTCATTTCTCACCGTGGTATAGAACCTCAGCGGATTAGCAATGGCCCACTTTGTATAATTGTCCACGACAAGGTTCTTTTTATCCTTTGTAAGTATCTCGGTCGGAGACGCGTCGTATACCAAGATCCTCTTCTCGAAAGTCATCACCTGTTGAATAAAAGGCACTTTAAAGTGAAGACCCGGCCCGTATATGCCCTCCAATGGTTTCCCCATCTGTATGACAATCGCCTGCTGTGTCTGATCCACAGTAAAAAGTGAAAATGATACCACAAGAATAACAATCAGACCAGCAATTACTCCTATTTTTCCTTTTAATTTCATTATCAGCCTCCAGAATTCCCCGCTACTTCGTGTTTATCTTCTTATCAAGTTCTCTGCCAAGCGATAAATGAGGCAACATATTTCTCCCTATCTTATCGTCGACAATAACCTTATCAACCCCTGGAAGTACCTTCTCCATCATTTCGATATACAGCCGCTTTTTTGTCACTTCCCGAGCGGTTCTGTACTCAGCGAGTATCTGCATGAATCTACTCGCGTCACCTTCAGCGGATATAATCTTGGATTCCTTATAGGCTACGGCATCGTTTGTAATCTGGGCCGACTTTCCCTTTGCTTTTGGAAGTATTTCGTTCCGATAACCATACGCGTCATTTACCATCTTGGCCTTATCTTCCTTGGCGCTGGCAACATCCTTAAATGCGGCCATAACCTGATCAGGGGGATGGACATCCTGAAGCTGAACGGCTACTATATGTATTCCCGCATTATAACCGTCTAATATTTTCTGGAGAATTATCTTCGTATCCTGCTGAACCTTGAATTTACCTGTGGTCAGGATGTCATCGATTTCGCTTTCTCCGACCGTTTCCCGCATAGCAGCCTCCGCAGCATCCTTTACCGTCTTATCCTGATTCTTTACATTAAACAGATATGCTATTGCATCTTTTATCTTGTACTGAACGATAAAGGTCAGGTTTACTATGTTCTCGGCCTTGGTAAGCATAAGGCTTTCATTGGTTACAGCCCTTAATCTGCCGAGTTGCCTGTCTCCTATGGTTCTGAATCCTATTTCTATTCTTCGAACCTGCGTCACCTTCGGCTTCAAAACCGTTTCTATGGGCATAGGAATGTGATAGTGAGGACCCGGCGTGGTGGAACGTACCGCCTTGCCGAATCTTTTGACAACGCCGGCCTCATCAGGCGCGACAAAATATATCCCTGATGCAAGCCAGAGAATCAGCAAAACTACCACTATTATCGGGGCCAATCCATGTTTCCCGCCAAACGGAATCTTGAAGGGAATTGATTTCCTTATCTTTTCAAGCGCTTCCTTTAAATTGGGCGACTGCCGGTTACCCCACGGGTTTCCATCGTTATCCTTCCAGCCCATAAATCTACCTCCCAGTAGCTCTTTTGTAATTGTGCCGAATCTAACATGGCATTAAACAGGTGTCAATACATATTGAGAACACTTATTGTCTTAATCCGACATATATGGTATTAATCTACAATTTGAAAAGGAGAAACAATTTGAATCCGCAGGTATTCAGAGAATATGATGTCAGGGGTGTTGTCGGAGAGGACCTGAATCATGACTTCGTCTATGGCCTGGGAAGAGCCATCGGCACATATGGGAAAGAACGGAATGTAAAAATCATGACCGTTGGAAGGGATTGCCGTCTGAGCTCCGAGGAGTATCACAGGGTTATCATAGCGGGGCTTCTTTCAACAGGTATCGATGTGATCGATGTAGGCCTTTGCGCCACACCCATCCTCTATTATTCCATCAGGCACCTGAATGCCGACGGCGGGATTATGGTAACCGGAAGCCACAACCCTCCCGAATTCAACGGTTTCAAGATATGCATAGGCCCTGATACAATTTATGGGAAAAACATACAGGAACTAAGAAGCATAATGGAAAACAACCGTTATGCATCGGGGAATGGAACGGTTGAACAAAAAGGCCTCACAACAAATTACCAGGATTATATATTCAATAATGTAAAGATAAAGAAGGGATTAAAGGTGATTGTGGACGCGGGTAACGGTGTGGGTGGATTTTTCGCCCTGCCCCTGTTTGAAAGGTTTGGATGCTCTACGACCCCGCTCTATTGCGATATGGACGGCCATTTCCCCAATCACTTCCCCGACCCGACTGTTGAAGAAAACCTCACAGGACTTATACGGCTTGTAAAAGAGAAAAAAGCGGATATGGGAATCGCCTATGACGGTGACGCGGATAGGATAGGCGTTATAACCGACGACGGGAAAATAATACGTGGAGACGAGCTCCTGCTGTTATTCTCAAGGTTCATACTAAAGGAAAATCCCGGAGCGGCAATCATAGGCGAGGTCAAATGTTCTCAAACACTTTATGACGATGTGGAGAAAAATGGCGGCAGAGGCATAATGTGGAAAGCGGGACATTCACTCATAAAGAGCAAGATGAAGGAAGAGAATGCCTTGTTAGCGGGGGAAATGAGCGGTCACCTCTTCTTCGCGGATCGCTATTTCGGCTATGATGATGCCATCTACGCGTCGGCAAGGCTTCTTGAAATCATATCCGTGACGGGGCAGAAACTCAGTCAGATCCTCTCGGATGTTCCTCACACATTCAACACCCCCGAGATAAGGGTGGATTGCCCGGATGATGTGAAGTTCCATGTAGTCGAAAAGGTGAAAAACTACTTTGCGGAAAATTATGATGTTATCGATATTGACGGCGTACGCGTGCAGTTTGAAAACGGATGGGGGCTCGTGCGGGCGTCAAATACCCAGCCGGTACTGGTACTGCGTTTTGAATCAAAGACTAAAGATGGTCTCGAATCTGCAAGAAAACTGGTAGAAAGCGTCCTGAAGGATACTTTGAACACATTCTGAACAAAGCACAAACTCATCTGTCTGCCTCGAAACTGTCTCAAACATCATATACAATACTGCAAGTCAACCGGCATATAGTCGGCACAACTAAGTTTTTGATGGAGGAAAATCATGCTAAGCTTTGCTCAGAAAAATACAAAGGTAACAACATTACACCTCCTGGGTAGGGAGTTGCAGGACCTCAGACCAAGGTTGAGATCGGCTTCCAGGGGGAAAAGGACTGTACTTGTTGTTCCCACACTTGCAACAGAATTTACCCTCGAAGAAAACAGGCCCGTTTTTCTGAACATTCTCAAACAACTTAGTAAAATCGGTTACTTATACAGGATAATTTTCGGGCTTGATAAGGCAACAGACGAAGAGGCGCTGGAACTTGCCGGCCTTATAAAAAGATATGGCATCAGAAATTATATAATTCAACACAATGAAGGGGCCGGCTTTAAGGCCCTTTACAGCAAATTCAACGATGACGGTTTCAGGCTTGAACAGGCTGGAAAGGGTAGAAACATGTTTATGTCTTTTGGCATCGCCCAAGCTTTAAATGCAGATTACGTAGGCGTAATAGACGCAGACATAAAGACATTTCACCGCAGACAGCTTGACCGGCTTTTCTACCCCATCCTTGTCCTGAACTACCAGTTTTCAAAGGCTTCCTATTTGAGAATCGGAGACAACATAATGTACGGACGCGTAAAACGTCTCCTTCTGGATCCCTTGCTGCTTGCATTAAAGAGAAAGTTTTGCGAATCGGGAGATGAGAAGTTCTTGAGACTTGTTGACTATCTTTTGTCATTTAACTACCAGTTATCGGGCGAGGTGGCATTTGAAACAAGCCTCCTAAAACGCATGCATTTTGCCACTAACTGGGGAGTTGAAATATTCACACTCATAGAGGTGTACAGAAAGGCGAACAACATAGCCCAGGTACAGTTCTCGGCGAAACCTTTCGAGCACAAGCATCAGCCCGTTTCATACGATAATACCGAAGCCGGCCTTTATAAGATGGCTATGGATATAGTAATAACGCTGCTTTCAACACTGGTTATTGAAGAGGGGCTGGAAATTTCCGATTATTTTATCAGGGATTTAACCATAACGTATCTGAACGTGGCCGATGAATTGATTAACAAATATTCAGACAATGCGTCCTTCGCAAAGATTGCATACAACCGCCGTAGTGAATCCGCCATGGTCCGGAGAATATTCAAGGACGCAATCCTGACAGCGGGAGATTACCTTACACTTCCCGTCCACCTCCATGACAGGTTTCTGTGTATTCTTGCAGGTGACAAAAGATTCAGTAAATATCGCGATGCCGGGTTAATCAACGATCTGATCGCTTATGAGGAGGAAACTCAGGGCCAGATCTTCGAGATGCCCCAAACCGTTTCATGGGAACAGATAATCACGAAACGACCCAATGTATTTAATGAAATAAAAGACGCAATCAGAGACGAAAAGGCTTTTTACACAAAGATCTGAGGCAGCTTCAAACACTATCATCTACCAGAAAGATTCTCAGGTCCATAACGTTTGTCATGGTTGGCCCGGTTATCAGGAGGTTACCGGTTGCTTCGAAGAAATGATACGAATCATTGTTCCTGAGATATCTTGCCGCGTCGAGTCCCCTGCCCCGGGCAGCTTGTACGGTTGAACCGTCGGCGATTGCTCCCGCCGCGTCTGTGGGCCCATCTGTCCCATCTGTACCACCGCTCAAAAGGGTAATTCCGCCAAGCCCGTCTATCTCAATGGCAGCCGCAAGCACAAACTCCATATTCCGTCCTCCAAGACCATCCCCGCGTATAGTCACTGTCGTTTCACCGCCGGAGATAACACATCCGGGAACTGAAACGGGATTGCCGGACTTCAGTATCTCTTTGGCAATAGCCGCGTGGACCTTTGCAACATCCCCGGTTTCTCCTTCTATGGATGAAGAAAGAATTATCGTCTCATATCCAAGCTCAACCGCCTTTTGTTTCGCGGAAGAGACGGAGAGCGAACAGCTGCCGATGACAAGCGCAAACGATTTGTCAAAGACAGGGTCTCCCGGTTTGGGAGTTTCAGGTTCTCTCCCCTGAACTCCACCCTCCAGATAAGCGACCACGGAAGGGGGCAGTTTTTCTCCAAGATCGTATTTATCCAGTATATTCATGCAATCCCTGAAGGTGCTTTTGTCAGGAACAGTCGGACCTGACGCGATTACATCGGGGTCGTCGCCTATGACATCCGACAGCATGAGCGTAACAAGCGTCCCCGGAAATACCACCTCCGCGAGCCTTCCACCCTTTACCCCGGAGATATGTTTTCTTATAGTGTTAATTTCATGTATATCAGCCCCGCAATCCAGGAGCGCCTGCGTGGTTTCCTGCTTATCTTGAAGAGAAATATCACCGGCAGGCATGGGCAAAAGCGCCGATCCTCCACCGGATATGACACACAGAATAAGATCCCTTTCACCGGCGCTTTCAAGCAGATCCAGGATACGTTTGGAGCCCTGTACACCCGATTCATCGGGGATGGGATGACCAGCCTCTGTCAGAGAGACAATCTTCAAGGGGAGTCTATGTCCATATTTTGTGATTATCATTCCCTCCGTTATATATGAACCCAGAATACCCTCAAGCGCGACGGCCATACTCGCTCCCGCCTTGCCGGTGCCGACAACCATAATCCTGTCAAATGCACCCAGGTCATACTCCCTGTCACCGACCATCAACCGCTTTCCTGTAAGCTTTACGGTACGCCTGATCGCCTCACCGGGATCCGCAGCCTTCAATCCGGCATCGAAGATTTCCCTTATATCGGAACGAAGATTTTTCATAATATCATTACTCCCATTACATATCCTGATCTACCCTATTGTCGTGTCAATCAAGAAATGTCATTTCGACCGCAGGGAGAAATCTAAGATTTCTCAGTCGTGAAAACTCCCTCAAAATGACAGAGTATCGTTGACATAACCCTACACTTCTGTCTTTTTCGTAACTTCGCTTTTTATAGCTTCCACCGTGTCTCTGAGCGCCGGAAATACATTCTCCCTGAAGTCACCGGCAATCACAACCAGCATGATATCATCCCCCGGGGAAAGCCTTCCCTCCCGCACCTGCGCGAGCGCCTCTACGATCCCCTTACGCTTTTTCGTTTCAGACAGGATTTCTTCCAGTCGTTTCCAGTCCGCTTTCACAAACAACTCACTGACAGGCCTTCCATCTCTGGATGTGTTTCTTACAACACCATTGTGACACAGTATCATCCCCGCTTTTTTATAATCGGGATGAGACTTAGCGCTCTTTATCATGTCCATCAGATCCATTTTTACCTCCACTGTTCCATAAAAAACTGTTTATCATATAGAAACCACAGAAATCAATCGTGATGCACCCGTAAAAAGTTTTTCAATGTGTCATTTCGAACGAATGTGAGAAATCTTTACGATGTAACATTCTATAAATACAGGATTTCTCCCTGTGGTCGAAATGACAGAACCGCTGCGGTTGACTTTTTGCGAGTCCGTCAATCGTACTCTTGACTGTGATGAACAACTATGCGAAAAATACACCCATGTATAGAAGAAGATCAGGAAAACGCCGGAGAAATCTCCAGAAGATGGGAGATTTTCTGCAGAAGGCTTTAAAGAGAAAAAAAATACTCCTGGACCTGATAGATTACCGCATCCTGGATATCTGGAACAAGGCGGTCGGGCCACAGATATCGGCCCATACAAATCCATTCAAATTCAAGAACGGCACATTATTTGTGAACGTCTCGGACCCGGCCTGGATGCAGCAGCTGCGCTTCATGAAGCAGGAAATCATGGACAAGGTCAATCTCGATTGGGAAAAGGAAGAGATAAAGAATATCTATTTCTCGATAGGCGATATACATTACACACCTGCAAAAACAGCAGATCGTTCCATTGATTTCAGTCAATACTCGTTAAAAGAGAGAGAAAGAAGACTCATCCGGGAAAATCTCTCTCAGATAGATGATGAAGAGCTGAAAGATATATTGGAAAAGGTTATGATAAAAGAGATCATCAAACGCAGGCTGGATGAGTAAATGAACAATGGGTGAAAAACAATTTGCATTCCGGGAGTATAACCTTTAGAGTGACCAAAGCGAAAAAAGATGTTCTCATAAAAAGCTCCGCTATGCCCCGATGAATCGGGGCATAGCGGAGCTTTTTACGAGTTTGTCAAAAAAAGGTCTATAAAAACATAAAAAGGGGGAGAGATTTATGAAAAGAAAGTGGGGATTATTTACAGGTTTTTTCATCGCAACATTGTTCATCTTTTTCGGCTTTGGAACAATGATTCCAACAGCAATTGCCGCTCTGGATACTACAACGATAACCGGCACAATAGACTGCAATCTTCCGGCCGGGGCCGGACAGATACACGTCGTTGTCTTTGACGGCCCTGATACGGAAAGCGATGACGTGATAGGCGAAACATCAATTTCCGCCCCGGGGGACTATACGATTACGATTCCGGCTGCCCTCGCTGACGGCTATGTCTTTGCCTACTGGGATATGGACGGTGTTGAAAATCCCGACGGGGGACCCGTAACAGGAGACTACACTGGGGAATACGGAGGCAATCCAATTTCTCTTGGTATAGCAGGGACTGATAATGTAGATATCACCCTTATCAATGGCTGGGTGATCAACTGGGGAATGGAAGGCGTTTATGATACCGACGACAATGAGGCGAACGGTGTCCAGAACGAGACCGTCATGAACATTCTCCAGCTCACTACCGATCCCGGCGACGACTGTGTCCAGTGCTGGGGTGACGATCCGTGGAGTCCCGACGGTTCACGGATTGTCTATACATCCGAAAGACGGGTTGTGCACGAATCTCGGTACTCTGCACCCGGCGAAGATCCGGAACAGCCAGAAACCAACAATGAAATATGCATCATGAATGCCGATGGAAGCGGATTTCATCAATTGACATCAGGCACAACATGTAACTCTCACGCAAGCTTCACACCGGACGGAAACAGGATAGTCTTCCAGAGAAAGGTCGACGGTGAAGAGCGCGCGGAGATATGGATTATGGATGCAGATGGAACTAATCCACAGAACCTGACATGGGCCCACAACCCCCCGCCACCGCCAAGTCCCGGAGTTATTATGGAGGCATCTGAATCTAAACCAGTTGTCAGCCCCGATGGAGAAAAGATCGCGTTCATCTCTGTGCTGTCGGAAACAAGTTATTTATGTGTGATGGATATAGACGGAACAAACCCGGTTATGGTATCCGCGGATGATATAGAAGATGAAAACGCTATCGGGGATCCCAAAAGATACAGCTGGAGCCCCGATTCACAGTGGATCCTCTTTGACGGAGAATCACCAACATATACCGGAAGAAGAAGAATTTACAAGGTTCAGCCCGATGGCTCGGACCCTGTGATGCTGTCCGATGATGACGTAACTACAGAGTACATCTACGAAAACTGGGCCTTCTGGAGTCCCGACGGAAACCATATTGCCTATCATACGCATATCTTTGGTGGCGGCGGGGGTGCCCCCGGAGATACATCCAACATCCGTACGTTGAGCATGATGAATACGGATGGCACCGATAAGGAAGACCTTGTGACGGAGGACAATTCGGGCGATTGGACAACCGTGTGCGGACCGAAATCATGGAGCCCCGACTCAAAGTGGATTGCCTTCAAAAAGTATAACATCGATGACCCCTCCATCTCGAGTATTTTCCTTATCAACATTGACACGGAAGATATTCGCCAGATCACGGAGAATTATGGAGACTTCCGCTTATGGTGGAGCCCTGATGGAGGGAAAATCCTGTTTAGAGAGTGGGGCAGGCCTACCGACCGTGACGACGGTTATTATAGTAAAGACCTTCTCGTCATAAACCTCGCGCCATGGTTCCTTGAAGGTACGGAGACGGGAGACGTGGTTAACGAAACGATCGAGGAAGAAAATGATTCCGTAAACAATTATGATGCAGGCACCCAGGTTGAGGCTACCGGGGTAATCGGCGATACCGGGACAGAGGCCACTATAGTAACGGCCAAATACGACGACAACCCGACAGGCATCTCATTCAACGGTGACTTTTACGATCTTTATATCGGCGATCCGTCGGGTATCCTCGGAGAAATAGTGTATACAATCTACTTTAAGGGTGATCCTCAGACACCCCACTGGTTCGACGGAGATACATGGCAGGCCTTTAATGAGAGTGACTATGAAATAGTTACAGAGAGCCCCCCCTATACTTACGGAGATGTTGTCGACTATGATGGCTATGTGGAAATCACACTGACAAACGACACTGTTCCGAGCATAAGAGATTTCAGCGGTACTGCGGTGGGACTCGGTGATCCCGAAGAAGATAGCTCAAGCGGATGTTTCATAGGAAGCCTTCTTAACTGATCAAGTTAGATATCTGACTGCGCAAAGAGCAGTCTGTATAAACAAAGAGGGGGGCGGGAAAAATTCCCGCCCCCCTTTCGTTATCGTTATCTGATTGTCTCCGCAGGAATTTCCTGCTTTTACCCGGGCATGATTAACCCGCCAGAAACGCCCCGTTGAGAATCTCATCCATCTCATCAGAATATCTGCCGTCACTTCCATAGATAAAAAGTGGCGGCATTATTTTGAGCTCTTCCCCCGCGCCCTTGACACCCTCGGCAAGGATAAACACCGCCCCCGATGAACTGTTAGAATACACTACGCGGAGCTTCTTCGGTTCCATATCATTTTCCCGCATCCCGGCAATCAGTTGAACACCCCTCGAAGCGGGATAGATAACATATACACGACCTGAATCCTTCAACAGATACCTGGCAGAGGCAAGGAAGTCATCTATTGTTCCCCTGATCTCATGCCTCGCCTCCGCCCTTTCCTGATCCGGATTTATTCTGCCCGAATTCAATCTCCTGTAAGGAGGATTAAACACCGCTACGTCGAAAGACTGCGGATCAAAGAGCTTTTCGATCTTCCTGACATCGCCGGAATACACCCTGATTTGGTTTCCCAGGCCGTTTAATTCTACATTTCTCCTTGCCATATCAGCCAG
>JAGGXJ010000111.1 GCA_021163105.1 Syntrophobacterales bacterium | reverse complement strand
GAAAAATGCGCCAGTTGCATCCGGCACGCCCCGCAGTCTGACACCAGCATGTCCGGTTCAACATCCTTCACCGCCCGCGCCGCGATAATGCCCAGCTTCACGGCAGTATCCTCATTACTTCTTTTAAAACCGTAGCTTCCGGAAAGCCCGCAACAATTATCCTCGAGAATATGAGTTTCAAGACCGGGAATCTTTTCAAAGAGTCTGGCGGCAGGATAACCAATACCCAGTGCCCTCAGATGGCAGGGAATATGATATGCTACTCTCCGGTGAAAGGGTTCAAAACCCGGCTTTATATAATGTTCTTCCATAAGTTTAAGCACATATTCGTGCAGATCATAGGAGTTTTCAGATACCTTTTTACCGTCCGGCACATCCAGTATACCCGGATAGTCCTGCGTGAGCGCCAGACCACATGATGTACAACTGTATATCACGTCGTATCCTTTGTCTATGTAACCGGCAAGGATGCGTGCATTTTTCCTCGCGAATTTTCTGGCGGTTTCCAGGTCTCCATTACCCAGGGCGGGCAGACCGCAACACACCTGCTTTGGCATGATTACTCGAAGCCCTAAAGATGCCAGAAAATCCCTTATATCTCTTCCCAGATCGGGGCGGTTATAGTTCAGAAAACAGCCGTAGAAAAACACCACCTTTTTCCGGCTTCTCCGGCGTCCCTTCCATCTCCAGCTTCTGCTCAGGGTATGAATATGGAATCGGGGAAATGGAAGGTATGTGGATATCCCGAATACATTCAATATCCTTTTTATGAACTTCATCGAGGACAGACTGTTGACTATGGGGGCAATTACAGAACTTACAGCTCCAAGCCAGTAGTTATTGGCAAAGACACGGGCCGCAATGGGTCTGAAATGTTTCCCGCCATATCGCACCTGTTCCCGGAGTATAATCTGAGCCGGATTAACTCCGTAAGGGCAGGCTACTTCACATCGCTTACACTGGTTGCATAGTTTTATCCATTTGTCTATGGATGCCTCATCATCCGAACGGAAACGCTCCGCATCCGGGCCGGCCTGTTTGGGACCGGGAAATTCCGGGTTTATCCGGGACACAGGACAGTTTGCCACACAGATGGTACATCTTATACAGTGTTGAAAATCAAATTCCACTATACCGGTTCTCCACAAGCATTCGCGGCCGCTACTCCTGTTGCTATAGCCATACCGTGACCGCATCCGTATTTCATCACTTCCGAAAAAGCTAATATGCTTCCACACACAAAGAGGTTCTCCACCCTGGCATCAACAGGTCTGAAGGATTTATCCACACATATACCTGCATTTTCTATCGCGTGCCCCGGGGCAAAGAAATCATTGTTAAACCAGGATTCTCTCCTGCCGGGGAGATATACTGGCAGATTAAATACCGTCTCTCTGACTGTATCCATCGACGCGTGAAGCCCGCCGCTTACAAATGAGCCTGTAGCCAGAATGAACGCGTTTCCCTGCACGCGCGTGGGTCTCCCGTCGCCGGCAAGTGTAACCGCCTCTATCTGGTTGCCCGACTTTTCAACACTGTATATCTCTTTCCCCCAGTATAGATCGACCCCCCTTTTCAACAGGGCATTTTTCAGGCCACCAAACAATCTAAGACCCGGTATGGAGGGTGGCAGAGTGGGTATTTCAAAGACCTTTCTGCCGAGTTCGACCGATATTTCATTACACACATCCGCGGCGGAATGCATACCAATCACCGCCGGTATGGCTATTCTTCCCTCAGGGATATCGAGACCCTTTAACCACGATATAAATCCTTCAAGAAACCGCCTGTTCTCAAACCGCTGGGCGATGCTCATCGTGGTGGAGACCCCCGCGTCAAATATGGAACATCCGGCGTTTTTATAATTTGATGTAATATAATTTGGGTAGAAATCTTTCATTTTATTAAATGATATTACATGGATATATTCATCAGGATGAAAATTGGCAAACTTCATCGTTCCCGGCACAAGACATGTAATCTTATGCCTGCCCAGGGGCGTCAATATCCTCCTGTTTGCATGCATATCCCCCGCATACGCCATGCCCTCCTCCGACATAACAGCCTTGAACATCTCAAGGGATATCCTGACAAGATCTTCTCCAGCCAGGTGATATGGATGATTATCAGGAAGCGAACCAATACCACCCAGGGGATTATTGCCGGCCGCTAACACATCTATACAACCGGTGGAAAGACAGCAGACAGGATCGCCCTTCGAGACCACAGCGACCCTCCTGCCCATATCAGCAAGCGCTATCGCCGCCATCATTCCTGACATCCCTCCACCTGTGATCACAACATCGTACGTGCCGCTCATTGCTCCTGCTCCATACCCAGAATACCGAGATATATACTTTCAACAAGCTGTTCTTCCCGGAGCTGATCACCCCACAGGGCCGGTTTGATTCCCTTAAATCTTCTCTGCAGAAATTCCCTGAGAACACGCATGGATTCCTCCGGGGCCATTTTCCCCGTCTCCTGCATAATACCAAGCGCGCGGTAAGTGCAAAAACCTCCCTGACACGGCCCCATGCCTAGCCGTGTCCTGTGCTGTATATCTCCGATATGTCTGGTGCCGATTTCCGTGGCAACCTTTTCCACATCGTCCGCCGTTACCAGTTCACATTCACACACAATGTTTTCCAGGGTTTTCAGCCGCTTGGAGAGAGGATACCCGCTCAATTCCTCCTGCCCCTCAAGAGGAATTTCCGCCGTCCGGCATTTTGTCTTGAGACCGAAGGCCTCCACTACTTTATCGGATATCTTTTCCGCCATAAGCCTGTAAGTGGTGAGTTTCCCCCCCATAATACTGAACATGCCGTTTTCGTGATCTATTATCCTGAATCCTCTGGATATTTTCCTGTCATCTCCGCCATTCGCTTTAAGCAAAGGCCGGACACCCGCGTAGGTCCTGATTAATCGTGTAGACCCAAAGTCCGGGAGCATCTCCTGTGCCTGAGTCGCTATAACATCCACTTCGGCCGGATCAACTTCGCTTTCATCAGGATCATTAACCGTTATGGACGTAGTGCCCGCAAGACATACCGCCTCATTTGGCACAATGATATCTCCATCGGATGAAGGCCGCAGCCTGTTTATCACCATATTCGTCAGCCTGTGATTCGTGATGATAAGGCTCCCCTTGGAAAGGGTCATCGGCACACCGCTTCCGGCCATGGATGCAATTTTATTCCCCCACGCGCCCGCGGCATTTATGATAATCCTGCCCCTGATCTCCGTTACTTCAGATGTCGATTTATCCTGAACCTTTACGCCGACACATCTGCCACGTTCCCGGATGATATCTATTACCCTGTTATGGGTCATGATCTTTCCGCCTCTTTTCTGAGACGAGGTTATGTTCAGCATACACAACCTGAAGGGGTCGATGGAACAGTCAGGCACCTTTATCGCTTCTTCGAGAGACTGGTTGAGATTCGGGACCAGATCAAGCGCCCTGCTCGGGGAAAGCACTTCGGTAGGGATACCTGTTTCCTCACAACCCTTCAGGAACATATCCCTGAATCGCTTTGAGTCACCAGGAAGGCGCACAAACAATCCACCCGTCTGCTCCACGCATTTCACACCTATTTTTCGCAGGATCATATTCTCCGAAATACACTCAGCCGCCGCTTCGGAATCATTCACCGCATACCGGCCGCCACTGTGAAGCAATCCGTGGCATGCGCCCGTCGCCCCGGCGGCAAAATCACCCTTTTCGACCAGACAATGAGGAATGTTCCGCAACGCCAGATCCCTGGCTATGCCACAGCCGGTAGAGCCTCCACCGATAATAATTACGTCAGTCTTGATCATAATTAGGGACACTCCCCTATTTTTTCTTTGGCCGCCCTACCTTTGCACCCAATAACTTTCGGGACAGTAACTTCTCCAGCCCTTCCACAAAATCGACACTCCCCAATGGACGCCCCGTGGATGTCGCACGCCGAATATTCTCATCCATTACTGAATCATACTGCATCACAAAGTCACCATAAGCCGCTCGATCGTTTGCGTCGAACCGCAACGATGATGTGATCAACTCGTCTCCTATACCCTCCACAGTTGCGCGGCAGCTCGACCAGGGATATGCCACGGGATCCTTGACAATACCAGCCTTCACCGGATTAAGCTCAATATATCGCATGACAGCCCATAGATATACATCATCATCTACAATGGCGGAATAAAATCGATTCTGCCACAAGCGGCCGCTGCGATGATATTTTCGATTTACGTACTGGGTATATAGAAGATTTGTCCTGCCTACACAACAGGCAAGGGCACTCTCTTCCAGAGGCACGGCAAGGAGATGAACATGATTACTCATCAGGCAATAGGATAAAATATCGACTTTACAGGACTCACAGTATCTCTTGAGTGTGGACTTGTAAAAGCCCCTGTCTTTGTCGTCAAAAAAGACATCTTCACGATTGTTCCCGCGCTGAGTAACATGATGAGGATAGCCGGGTAATGTAACACGTGCTATTCTTGGCATAAGCTATATTCCTCCATAAAACAGGGACACTCCCCTATTTTTCTTCTATTCTCCCGTTTTCCTGTTTTTGGTTAAAAATAGGGGAGTGTCCCTGTTTTTGCTATTTTTGGTTGCTCTCTGAGGAAAATCAGTGATCAGACCGGCCGCGCCCGCTTCCGTGAACCGCAGCATTTCATCCTCTTCATTCACGGTAAAAAGATTAATGGATATTCCCCTTTCTGTTAATGCACGCACCTGTTTTTCATCTATCAGCGTGTTGAGAACATTATAAGTTTCAAATTCCAGGGTTTCCCAGTCCAGAGAATCGGTTTCAGAATAGCCTGCTAATGCCTGTATTGCAAGAGATGGATTTCGGGCTCGCACCTCACGCAACCATTCATGATTGAAAGAAGAAATAATAACGCGCTCATAGTCTATCCCGGCATCATCTATCACCGCAAGTACCCGTTCAACCATGGGGAAATTCTCCATAGGAGGAGGAAGACGTTTCAGCTCCAGGTTGACATAAAAAGAGGCCTCCTGTGTAAAACAGAGGGCCTCGCTCAGCGTGGGTATCTTTTCATTCCGGTAAGCCAACAGATCTTCGTCCGTTACCACCCTCGCCGCAATCCGGCCGAAAGGATCAGTCTCTGCGAACCAGGAACCTGCATCCAGAGAACGAATTTCACCCAGGGTAAATGTCGTAAAATGCCACGGATCACGATCCGGGAAGCGGTCTTTAACATTGGTGGTGCGGACAAGGGAATCATCATGAAGAAGTATCGGTTCACCGTCGCTCGTTACCACCACATCTGTTTCCCACAAATCGGCACCCACCTCCATGGCCTTGCGGGCCGCTGCCAGCGTGTTTTCGGGAGCCAAGCTTCGTGCGCCTCTATGAGCTATAATGAGTGTCATCTATTTACATTCTGTCTTTTTACATCATCCTATTAATAGCGGTCAGATACGGGCCTGAACGATCCAGGTAGAATGACAGTGCCTTCGAGAAATTTTTCCCCACAATCCCATCGACAAACAGCTGGCTTACCTCCCTGTTACGTTCGAGAACCGACTGGACGCGAACAAATATCTGACGTTCTTCGAAGGACATTTCCCTCATAATTGCGTGCAACGCGCTTCCGGCGCGGGGCTGATACATCCAGAAATACAGCAGGTCGAGGGCATTTATAATGACTATCTTTTCCAGATCGCGGGCCTCAATTTTTATGGTGCGCATGAACCTCTTGGGCAATTCAAGCATATCACATACGTCGGATTCGGGGAAAAGCAGCTCCATTCGGGTATATGCATCAAACACCTGCCCAAGTTTACTTCGATAATCCCACATACGCGTACGTATATTCTGGTAACGATCAGCAAGCCCCTCTATAAACCCTGCCACACAGTCGGACGCGCCCTTGGAAATCACAGCCGCCCATTTTTGGAGAATGGCATTTACATCTACAACACCACACGAATAGAGTATATCGCCGGCTATCAGGCTGAATACAACGGCAATGGGAATGGAAAGAACCGTTCTGAAAAAGTTTCCATAAACAGCACCCCTGGACAATCCGCGAAAGGCGTTATGTGTTGAGATATACAATCCGTTTGCCAAGGCTATAACCGTATACAACAGGATGGGACTGGTAGAGGTTGTAACACCGAATGTCCTGTCCAGCAGCAGGGTTTTGACCAGATAATCGAGCAGGGGCACGGAAAATCCCGTAAAGAGTAGGGAATCCGTCATGCGGTCCCAGCTGACATAATCATTCCATTTCAACAGCGGAGAACGGCGAATACCGCCGCCGCCTATAACAGACTGGAGTATATTGCGCGCGCCCGTGATCCCGAACCAGATAAATGCCCCGAACCAGGAGAGCAGCCACCAGTCTTTGGTAAGGTAAAAAGTAAGAAATGCCGGCACAAATCCTATAAGTACTTTCATCCAGTTCTTCAGGCCACTGTTGAGATATTCCCATGATATCCCCGCCCGGGGTTTACGCAGATCCGGAGATTCAAGATAGAGATCATTGGTGCTCTCTTCGTCAAATCCGCCCAATGTAACTATATTACCCCCGGCTCCCATATAAGTGGAAAGTTTGTCTATTTCCCATTCTTCCAGACGCTTTTTCCCTATAAGACGCAGGCCCGGAATACAACAGGCCATACGGTAAAAGGCATTTACCAGCCTGCTTGGACTGCTGTGCGGTAGATAGCTCGCGCGCAGATAAACCGCCGTATTAACAGGGATAGTCAGACGGGAGGAAGGTGGTGCATTCTTTATCTCCCTTCGCGCCCTGAGAGGAAGAGTGTCCTTTATAACAAGCCCCATCCCATAGAGATGGTGTGAACGGCCGGTGGAATCGCTGCCGATGCGGCTCTTGAGAAGCATCCCCTTATAATACGACCGAAACGCCGATATATCATGCAGGATTTTCGTGAACTTATCAATTCGCCCGGTATCTTCCGTGCTTAACCGCTTAATGGATTCCTGTATAATACGTTTTAATATTATAATGTTATCTTCGTTTATAGCCCGTTGCAACTCACCAATCTCTACATTGTGAGGTTCTCTGCCGGTCACATAGTCTTTGAGATTAAATATCTCCAGATGTGTTATCATGCCCCTGCAATCATAGAGAAGCTCAACAACATCTTCGACATTTAGATTGCCGAGAGCAAGAGTGATGCTGTAACCGGCATTAAGATGGCCCAGCCGTTCGAGGAGCTCACTCGGCGACAGAGTCAGCAAAGCCGGAACATCCGCCCCGTCGCACGGTATATTGGGATCCGGAACGGAAGGATTGTGAAGTGGACGCAGGTACTCCTCCACGATAGCCTCCGAATCCAGCCGATTCAGTTCCTCCACAATTCCGGCCATTCGCTGACGCTCTTCAGGCCCCGCTCCAACATACTTTAGTCTTAGAGCGGCAACATGATCCTCCACGATCGGCAGCATTTTTGTGTGCACATACTCAGCCAGATGTAGCAAAGACGCCTGACCGACACCCACAAAAGACAAAAATTCCTCTTGATCAAGGAGAGGGGGAAGAAATCCGTAGTTATCCTCTATCGCGTAGCGGTGCCTGTCGTTAAACTCCCTGAGTACCGCCATGATATACTGCCGCTGGTATTCCGAAACCCTGCGGCCCTCAGCCATAAAGGCCTCAACCGGTTCTTCCTTCAGAAAATTCAGGTAATCCTGCGCGTCCAGAAGCCCGCGTGGCGCCCATATAAACAGGGCATACCTGTCGTGAAATCTCGCGGAAAATTCGACACCGATCCTGACCCTGATACCCATAATCTCAGCCGCCTTCAGAAGCTCCTCGGCGACATCCGCTTTTACATGATTATAATAGATAACCTTGATTCTTCGGATACCCTTGATCCAGGCATCCATTATCAGGTGAGTGGAAGATTTTCGCCCCTTGGTATTAACATCATGGACATGATCATCGGTTGCGATCTGATTCCATTCCTCCGGCATTTCCAGCAGATGATAACGCCTCAGCTGCTTCCTGACAATACGGGGCTTCCCGGACGCCGCGATGCGGAAATCATGCGCCAGTTCCAGTTGCCGGCGATAATCTCCACGGGCCTGAACCAGTTTTTTCATGATCTGCAGGAGGACACGGGCGGTATTCCTGCGGAGAAAACTCTGGGCACTGTAGAGAACCTCATCCCGCAGGGAACGCAGAGCGCTCAGGCGCTCTTCCGCTTCACCGACCTCCAGAGAATTAAGCAGGTGGATTACAGCGTAGGCAACGCGCAGCTCCTTCGACGCCGCCATCTCCTTGATTCCATGCGGGTGCAGATACGGGTTCAAAAGATTTTTGAGATACTTCCGCGACTTGTCCCTGTTGAGAACCTCGTTGACAATAACCAGGAGTTCATGATCCTGCTTGTCAAAAAGCATCTTCGAAACACCACGATCCATAATCACATTCCTTCTTAGCCCTGACCCAGTCTTTTACAAGGCTGCTACCGGGATACACGAAACATTATCGGTGAGAGGCAAAAATATTTCTGCCAGGCAAATCACCCCTCCCGGCCCGATGGGCATATTTAGCTTATTCAAAACCTTAAAGTGTCTGATAGCGTCTTTTTTTGGAGCCGCGGTTTTTTTGAACTCCAAGGGATAGATCGTCCCATCCCTGACTATAAGCAAATCGATCTCCTTTTTATCCTTGTCCCGATAGTAGTAAAACTGAGGACGTTTTCCGTTGTGCCAGTAGCTCTTCAGGATTTCCGCCATGATCCAGGTTTCCAGAACAGCGCCTGACATAGCACCAGCCTCCAGCGTTTCCGGACTTAACCATTCGGTCAGATACGCACACAGTCCTGTATCAAGAAAATAGAGCTTGGGCCTTTTGACCAGTCTTTTGGTCATATTGGTGTAATATGGTTCAAGAAGAAAAACAATTCCAGAGGCCTGCAGGATGGAAAGCCAACTTTTCGCGGTATTGGGCGCCACATCGGCATCACGAGCCAGATCAGACAGGTTTAGCAGTTGTCCGGTTCTCGCCGCCGTGGCCCGCAGAAAACGCAAAAACGCCATTTCATCACCAACTCTGGACAGATCCCGTATGTCCCGCTGCAAATACGTCTGGACATAAGAACTGTAAAACAGATCCCGGTCAACCGCTTTGTCAATAGATATTGCAGGAAACGACCCTCTCCAGATGCATTGATAAAGGGTTTTCAGCGAAAGGGTTCCCTCATCTTTAAGCCGGTTTTTGATAATGTCGTCCGTTGGCAGAAACGGTTTTGTTTCCCCCGATTCTCCGATCGATTCTCTGCGTGAAAAGCCCAGCAGATTCACGATACCAACCCGCCCGGCAAGAGATTCCAACACACCCTTCATCAGATGAAACTGCTGCGAACCGGTCAGCCAGAACATCCCCTGTTTGCGTTGTGCGTCAACCTCGATTTTGATGAACGGCAAGAGCTCGGGAGCGTACTGGATTTCATCAATAAGCACAGGAGGCCGAAAACGCTGCAAGAACAATCCGGGATCTTCCCTCGCCAGAGTGCGAATCATCGGATCGTCGAGCGTTACATACACCCGTTCATCTCCTCTGACATGCTGAAGCAGCGTTGTTTTACCGACCTGCCGGGGCCCGGTCAGCAACAATACAGGAAACTGACGTTTAGCTTTTTTGAAGAAATTCTCAAGGGTGCGGGAAAGGTAAACCATAAACGCCTCACTGCCGTCTGTTTTTCAATTACAATGCAATATAGACGGTAATTGCTTTTGTGTCAACAAAATACCAAGAGATCTTTGCACAAATGCCGTAATTTGTCATTTCGACCGCAGGGAGAAATCTTAACAATGTAACGCCTCAGAAACACAAGATTTCTCGTCGCTTACATTCCTCGAAGTGACATTATGCAAAGCTCTAAACAAGAGTGTAGACCTGAACCCATGCTTAGTGACTCCATCCTTAAAAGAGTTTTTTCAGGAGGTTCTGGACGCCTTTCTGAATATAGTAGGACGAGAGGATATTGAGTACGTATTCAGTATCGAGAAAGGGAACCGGTTTTCGAATCGATCCTTTCAGCGTTATGGGCAATACTATGTGTCCCTGCCTGTTCAGAAGCGCCCTCAGGATATCAGCCTTTTCCGCCAGTTCCGCAGAATGCCGCTGCGACAGTATCACTTGTCCTCTCAGGTTAAGTGTTTTAGACGTTCTGTCCACGATGCCCTTCAGAACCGCCACCGAGTCGGTTGCCTTACTGGTTTGAATATTTCTCAACGTCAGCGATTTCACCTGTATAATGGTGTCCTCCATATCAAAGGTTCCATCCAGAGAATCAAATCGCGTCGTCTTATGACGGGCTACCTCTCCTCCCTGATAACTGAGAAACCGGCCGACACCTTCCAGACCAAAGAGACTGCCCAGAACACTCTCAACCAGGTTGAAATTCTTCCACTCTCCCTTCGCTAACAGTATTGATCCCCGTGCCCCGAGTTTTGGATCTTTTCCAGCCGCCACGGCTCCCCGGGCATGCAAATCTCCCGAAAGGGTCCCGGCAAAAGTGTCTCCATGCTCGGTCAGGATATTCAACAGCGTACTCACGTCAACTCCCTGCATCGATGGATCGAAGGACCACTCTTTCTTCTTTATATCGTAGAATCCATCCCCCTGTATGCTGCCGTCAAAGGCCTGCATGCCCATAGAATCGACAGTCACCCGACCGGGCATGTAGCTGAAATTCGACGTTGCCGCGGCAAAGGGAACCGTCGCGAACGTACCTTTCTCGATGGCAAGAGTTCCCCGCCCCTGCAGATTCTGTTTCCGTGTCCGTGTTCCCTTTACGTCCAGCTTCACCCCTTTGAGGACACCGGCCTTCGGGAGCTTTCCCCCTTTCTTCTTCGGCGGCAACTGAAACTCGATTCGGTCCGACCCTGCCCGCATGTTAAGAGAAAGATTATCGGGCGATCCTTTCCCTTTCACCGCAGCGGTAACAGCGCCGGACAAAGTCTTTACAGGCAGGAGGGTGGATATTCGGGCAAGCGGAAACGATGTCACAGTCAGATCTATCGCGAGCGGCATGTTTGGCACATCGATCGGCGTACCCAGCGGTCCAAATGTTCCTTCGATGGAAATATTCTTCGCGCCGCTTTCCAGGAGATCCGCACCCAAATCAACAGAGATCGGCCTGTCGAAAGAAACATCCTTCATGGTGAGATTCAAGGCATCGACTACCAGAGTCCCCGCGTCGGGAAAAAGCATTTCGTCGCGGTACAGAACCTTCCCCTTCACAATCTGAAGTTCCTGCACGCTGAGAGGCAACGCCGCGGGTGATGATGAACTTCCGGCATCAGAATCCCCCTTTGCCGCCCACGCGAGCGAAGGCCTTCCAAACCGGGCTGACGGTGCTCCCGCCGCCTTCCCTTTCCTCTTCAGAGAAGCAAGAATATCATCAAAGCTGAACTCTCCCCCGGCATTGCGCGCCACGGAAATCATGGGCCCTTTCAGGATAATTTTCCTGACCTTGATTTCCTTTTTCAACAGCGGAAGGAGTTCAACCCGCACTTGAAGACTGTCAAGAGAGATAAAATCGGCGGAAGAAAACCGGGGATTATCGGCGACACGCAGTCCCTGAATCTCCGCGCCCAGACCGGATAATATCGTCAACTCGATATGCGTAAAATCGATATCGCGACCCAGATACGGTTCTACCCGCGCGAGAATCGTTCCTTTGTACCGGTCAAGATTCACCATAAAAGGCGCAAGCACCACGAGAACCAGACAGATAACCAGTATTACAATAACGCCTGTGACAACCTTCTTCATTCCACACCCCAAAAATAGGGACACTCCCCTATTTTTCTTCTATTCCCCTGTTTTCCTGCTTTTGGTTAAAAATAGGGGAGTGTCCCTATTTTAATTTTTTGCGGAGTATATCGCCGAGTGTTCCCATCGAGGTGGGTGCATTTTGAAGATATTCGCGATAGTCGTCACCCGTTCCCGACTCATCCTTCCCCTTTTCTTCGTGTTCCAGCGCCAGGGAAAGCCTTCTCTTCTCACGATCCACCGTTTCAACGGTCACATCCAGAGTTTGCCCCTGTTCCAGCACTTCATTGGGATGGTTAATCCGTTTTCCACCACCCAGCTTTGAGATATGAACCAGCCCGTCCACGCCACCCTCAAGGGTTACAAATGCCCCGAATTTAGTCAGACGCGCCACCTTTCCAACATGTGAAGATCCAGCGGGATATTTTTCTTCAACATGATCCCATGGATCTGGAAGCGTCGCCTTGAGACTGAGCGCTATCCGGTCCTTTTCCCAGTCCAGATTCAGGATTACCGTCTCCAATTCCTGGCCGACGGAGAGTACATCGTGAACATTCTCGACCCGCGCCCACCCGATTTCAGAAATAGGGAGCAATCCCTGTATGCCGCTGATATCGATAAACGCGCCGAAGTCCTGAATCGATGCAACCGTACCCGTGACCTTCATACCCTCGCTCAGCTTTTCTTTGAGCTCCTCCTTCTTTGCGCGCAATTCCTCTTCCAGTATGGCCCTGTTGGAAATAATGACATTCCGGCCGTTCTCACCATATTCCGTAATGATAAACGGCATCCGCTTTCCCACATATTCGGAAGAATCATCCACCCGCCGCAGCCCCATCTGAGAATAAGGGCAAAAAGCCATGGTGTCTCCGGCTATTTTGACCCGGAATCCGCCCTTTGTCTCCGTCTCCACCAGCCCCTCAACCGGGATTCCGTTACTCGAAGCATGCTCAAGAAAGTTTCGCCCCGCCTCACCACTGGTAATCCGTGTGGTAAAGAGCATTTCATTATGCCGCGACGACAGGAAATAGGCCGTGACCGTATCGCCGACCTTTAGAGTAAACTCGCCGTTTTCATCGAGAAGCTCCTTTTTATCCAGAGACCCCTCGCTCTTTCCACCAAGCCCCAGAAAAACCCAGTCAGAGCCGACATCGACGATCTGAGCCTCTATGCGCTGCCCCGGTTCCATCCACCCGGTTTCAGGTGTACCTTCCTTTAAAAGCTCTTCAAATGATAATTCATCGTTCTTTTCTTCAATAGTCATATTCTCTCGCCACCTCAACAGTATTTAAAACAGAAGAGTATTATACTAATTCTTTTGACAACGTAAGGCAAACAGATTTCCCCCCGCAAAAGAGAATGGGTGACCCCATTTATTCGCTATTGACATGTTGTCTGCTCTATTGTACTGTTTGTACATAAAGTACACAGGAGGCAATGTTATGCTTACTAAAATATCCACAGCTGACGTTAGAAAGAAATTTTCCAGTATTGTAAACCGCGTAGCCTTTGGCAAAGAGTCTATCATCCTGACTAGAAGAGGCGAGGAGCTTGCCGCCATTGTTACAATGGACGAAGTCAGACTGCTTCAGGAATTGGAAGACCGCATAGATATCGCCGATGCCATGAAAGCTATTAGAGAACCTGGTGAGGATATTCCGGCCGGGCAGTTCTGGAAAAAACTGGGGCTTTAACATGGCATACACAATAAAGTTCAGGCCCGCAGTCGAAAAGAGCCTGAAGAAACTTCCCAAAAAGGAATTGATACGAATAAAGAGAAAAATCGATGCTCTTGCTGAGAATCTACCGGACCCCGCCACAACAAAAATAAAGGGCAACAATAATTTCCATAAAATCAGGTCAGGCGATTACCGCATCATTTATGAAATTCACGATGACACCCTTGTGATCCTGGTGGCAAAAATCGGCCACAGAAAAGACATTTATAAGCACATCTTCTAAAAGCTGAGAGGTTTGCACAACTGCCGTTATTGTCATTTCGAAGAAGCACAGCGATTGAGAAATCTTGTTTCACCATCCGGCACTCAAATCTTCCCAGTTCGGGTTCCTCCGGTTTATCAATTGTTCTTTCTTCTCTCTTCGCCATTTCTTAATTTCTTTTTCTCTGGTAATAGCAGCAACTATGTCTTGCGTTTCTTCAAAATAAACCAATCTATTTACGTTGTATTTTTCTGTAAATCCTTTAACGAGCTTGTTCTTGTGTTCATAAAGCCGTCGCTCCAGATCATTAGTCACACCCAGAGGGAAATTAGGGACACTCCCCTATTTTCTGTACAATGTTGAATGTTGAACACTTGGGGTCACATCTTAAATATTAAGTATTTCAGGAAAATAGGGGAGTGTCCCTAATTTCATGGAATCGGCATGAATTACGAAAAAGTCTTGACTAATTCGGAATGAAGGGTTAAAAAGTCTATATGAAACGATATCTGACAAATTATATCTTGGACGATTTAAAGAAAAAAATTGTCCTGTTAACCGGCCCGCGACAATCCGGCAAAACAACCCTGTCAAAAATGCTGAGCAACAATTTTGATTATCTCAATTTTGATAATCCGGAACACCGGTTAGGCCTTATCGAAAGATCATGGGACAGATCAAAAGATCTTATTATATTCGACGAACTTCACAAACTTAAAAACTGGAAATCATGGCTCAAAGGCGTTTATGATACTGAAGGCGTCCAGCCCCGGATAATCGTCACAGGCAGCGCCAAACTGGATACATACAAAAAGGTCGGCGATTCTCTTGCCGGACGCTTCTTTCAGTTCCGACTGCATCCTCTTGACCT
>JAGGXJ010000011.1 GCA_021163105.1 Syntrophobacterales bacterium | reverse complement strand
GCATAATAGTCACGTCATATTCAAAGAGCCTGTCCATTCCGGGTGAAAGGATTGGTTATATAGCTCTCAGCCCCGGGATATCGGATATTGATAAGCTTATCGGGGGAATTGCCCTGTGCAACAGGATACTCGGTTTTGTGAATGCTCCGGCGTTTATGCAGAGGATCGTGGAGCGGATGCAGGGAATATATGTCGATGTCGAGCACTATAGAAGGAAACGAGATTTGCTGTGTGACGGCCTGTGGAAAGCGGGGTTCGAATTTAAGAAGCCTGACGGTGCCTTCTATCTCTTTCCCAGAACGCCGATAGCTGATGATGTGGAATTTGTCCACGCGTTGCAGGAGAAGAATATCCTTGTTGTCCCCGGGAGTGGATTCGGGGGGGCCGGACATATCCGTATCTCCTACTGTGTTGACGATTCCACGATTATAAACTCGATGGATGGGTTTGAAGCCGTTATGAAAAAGTACAGAAATAGTTAAGGGGTATCCGGAGGGTTAAATGAAAGAATACCGGCCATGGGGATATTATCAGATACTTTCTGATGAAGCGGATCACAAGGTGAAGAGGATCGTTGTCTATCCCGGCAAACGCTTGAGCCTCCAGAGACACCGCCGTCGTGATGAACACTGGTATCTGCTGACCGGGGAGGGTATTGTTACCATTGGCAGCGAAGATTTGCATGTAAAAAGAGGACAATCGGTGAATATTCCAAGGAACACGTTGCATCGTATGGCGAATTCCGGGACAGAACCTGTAGTGTTTATAGAAGTCCAGACGGGTGATTACTTTGGTGAAGACGATATCGAGCGGGTTGAGGATGATTACGGACGGGTCTAAATCGGGTAACTGATATGGAAACCGTAAAAATTACCATACTTGGATCGGGAACATGCGTCCCCTCTCTTGCGCGCAGTTCCTGCTCTGTGCTTATGGAGATGAGTGGCGCGAGACTCGTATTTGACATGGGCACCGGTACGATGAGACGTCTTCTCGAATCGGGTGTCACGATAGGTGAGGTATCCCATATCTTTTTCAGTCACCTTCATCCTGACCATACCGGCGAGCTGGTCAATTTTCTCTTCGCGAGCAAATATCCGGAGGGAAGCCGGAGGCGTGACAGGATCAGAATCACAGCCGCCGCAGGATTTATGGATTTTTATGAAGGGTTGAGGGATGTGTATGGACAGTGGGTGGAACTGGAAGAGGGAATCGTTGATGTTGTTGAGATGAACAATTCAGAACCGGATTCAATCCAACTAGATTTTGCGGTTATAAACACTCTTCCCATGGCACATATAGAAAGCAGTATCGGTTACCGCGTGACGACACCTGACAATATATCCATTGTTTATATAGGGGACACCGGTTACTGTGAAAACGCGGTAAAGCTCGCCATGGATGCCGATTTGCTTATATGTGAATCCGCGTTTCCGGATGAGCTGAAGGTTGACGGTCATCTGACTCCCTCGCTCGCGGGCAGGATTGCCTCTGAGGCCCGTGTGAAGAACCTTGTCCTCACACATTTTTATCCTGAGTGCGAAGGGGTTGATATCGAGGCACAATGCCGGAAAACATATAGCGGCAGGCTTGTGTGTGCCGAAGATCTGATGCAAATCAGGTTTACGGTTAACGGTTTACAGTTTCACGGTTCGTAGTTAAAGAGTGGTGAAGATTGAACCCAGGTAGTTGTATTCAACTTTGATACGCCAGTAAAAAGTCAGAGAATTCAACGAATTCCGGATACAGGCTTAAGCTTGGTATGACGGTTTTGGGACTCTTTACGAAGCTGTCAACTGTGAACCTGAGTAGTTACAATCAGATATCTTCAAATCGGCCGAGCTCAACGTTTTTCCTGACCCTGCTGGAATCAAAAATCTGTCCGTTCATCACGATGTATACACCCGGCGGCAACAATTGAACCGCGACTATAGCACATCCGATATTAAATTCCGCGTCACTCGATCTGAATCTTGCCGGTTCCATCGAGCCGGTAAGAACTATCACTTTGTCCGGCACTGATCGCAGTATTTCCGCGGTTTGCACCATTGTATCGGTTCCGTGTGTTATCACAATGTGCCGGTTTTTTTCTTTTGCCACCCTGCTCAGGATTATTTGACGTTCCTCATCGGTGATGTCCAGACTGTCTTTCCTGAGAATGGACTCGTACTCGTATTCAAAACTGACATTTACTTCCTTCAATATATCGGAGAGACGAGAATCGCCTACCTGATAGTCGTTTTTCCTGTCGAAATATACCTTGTCTATTGTGCCCCCGACTGTGAAAAATTTGATCTTCATGATTTGCACCCGGACGTTTTTTCTAAGGAATATGATAACAGGTAATTCGATTTGTCAAGATGAAAGATTTGTTAGATTAAAACAAAAAGCGTCCCCTTCAATCAGGGGACGCTTTTTCTGTATCTGTAATACCCGAAGGGGCTATTTACTCGTTCTGAAGGTCAGCAGCTAATTGTACAAGAACCGCAACCTGATCGTCCGGTACGCGGCCACGCACTATCGCGCGGCACACACCATTCTTGTCCAGCAGTATCGCGTTTGCGCTGTCTTCCTTGAGGCCCCACGCATTCCTTAGCGACGCGTCATAGTCAAAAAGGATAACGGTATTGTACTTCTTTGCTTTCTTGCCGCCAATTATCTTAATAAGTGCATCCGGTTTCCATGATGCCTTGCAATCGGCAATTCCTATTCCCTTGTAAGCGGTATCTTTAAGAAGCCCGTCATCCTTTGCCTTTTTCATTGCATCTGTGAAATGCTCATTTAAATCGCTTTCATCAGGGTCATTATAATTAACCAGAAGTACCTTGCCCGCCCAGGTTTGCATTGTAAATAGCTTGCCGTCCGCATCTGCGAGGGACCAGTCAGAAGCCTTGTCTCCCACCTTTAAATCACCCGCAATTGCGCCTGAAACTGACCATAGCAACACCAGCAAAACTGTAAAAAATATCTTTTTCATCTCAGACCCTCCTTTTAATTTTAAAAACCTTATGCAACTATAGAGTAACGAAGACTGCATGTCAACAGGTTCTATGCAGGCCTGTCACTCCTCCTCAATACCTGATCTCAAAATTCTCAAATCTGTTCGCAGGAGGTTCTTCCACAACCCTCACCCCTTCTACATGCGCAAAACGTGGGCCCTTTTTACACCAGTCTATCATTTTTCCGACATTATTTTCGTTGCCTTCGAATACGGCCTCGACCCTGCTGTCGTGTAAATTCCTCACCCAGCCTTTGAGACCCAGTTCTAATGCCTGTTTTTTCGTTTCCGACCTGAAGAATACCCCCTGGACTTTTCCTGTAATGAAGACGTGAACCCTTTGTGTCGATGATTCGCGGCCGGACTGTTGCGACTGGTCGTGGTCCGAATTTCGATAATTTTCCATCATTTCTTACCCCTTACTTCCTGCCCTGTAATTTCCAGAAATTTTTCTTCATCAACAATAGGTATTTGCAGATCCAGGGCTTTATCCAGCTTGGAACCCGGGGATGCGCCGGCGACCACGTAATCAGTATTCTTTGTTACAGAAGATGAAACATTTCCTCCCAGGGATTCAATAAGCTCTTTCGCCCTGTTTCTCGAAAAGTTCTCAAGCGTTCCTGTAAGAACGAAGGTTTCTCCCGAAAGGCCCCCGGATGTTGTATGGCCTTCCAGCGGTCTGACTCCGGCCTTTCTGAGTCTTTCCATGGTCTGAATATTAGATGGCTCACGGAAGAAAGTTGTAATGCTGGCAGCAATTTCGGGCCCGATCTCTTTTATAGATAAGAGGGTTTCTTCGTTTGCGTTCATTATATTACCCAGTGTCATAAAATTGCGTGCCAGTATCTTCGAGATATGCTCGCCTACATGCCTGATCCCCAGAGAAAATATGAATTTTTCCAGAGGGGGAGTCTTGGATTTTTCCAGTGCCGACAACAGGTTACGGGCGGATAAGTTGCCTATCCTCTCAAGACCGGTCAGGTCGTCTTCGGTAAGGTAGTAGAGATCGGCAGGATCGCTGATGATTCCACGTTCAGACATTTGTGATATCAGTTTTTCCCCCAGACCGTCTATGTCCATGCCGCCTCTGGAGACAAAGTGCCCGATATTTTCTCTGATCTGGGCCGGACAATCAAGGTTGATGCACCGGTGCGCGGCCTCGCCTTCGAGACGCACTATCCCTGAGCCACAGATCGGGCATCTGTCCGGTATTCTGAACGGTTCTTCATTGTCTTTTGCAGAAGGTTCTACGGTTTTTACTATCTCCGGTATAACGTCTCCGGCCCTCTGCACTATTACCGTATCTCCAATATGGATATTCTTTTTGTCTATTTCATCCTGATTATGCAGGGTTGCGCGACTGACCATCACTCCCGCGACGCGAACCGGTTTCATAACTGCGACGGGAGTCAGGACGCCTGTCCTGCCGACCTGAATAAGGATATCTTCAATGGTTGTCGTAGCCTGTATGGCCGCGAACTTGCAGGCTATAGCCCATCTGGGGCTTCTGGAGACGGCACCGAGAAGATTCTGTGTGTCCAGCGAATCCACCTTGATGACAGTCCCGTCTATCTCGTAGGGAAGGGTTTCACGTTTGGCGATCATTTCGCGGTAATAAACTATACAATCGTTGATGTTTTCCGCTTTTCTTATGTGGGGATTTACAGGGAAGCCCCAACCTGCCAGGCTCTGCAGGAAATCCCAGTGTGTCTGGAAGGATGTTCTATCGGCGAATCCCATGGCATAGCAGAATATGTCGAGAGGCCTTTTTGCGGTAATTCTTGAATCAAGCTGGCGAAGCGAACCTGCCGCGGCATTTCTGGGGTTTGCGAAGGGACTGTCACCGCCAGCTATCCTCTGCCCATTTAGTTTTTTGAAGGCATCGGTTCCTATGTAAACCTCTCCGCGTATCTCGATCAGATCGGGAATTGGCGGGGTTCCGGCGGATTTCATCTTCAGAGGTATCGCGTGTATGGTTCTGAGATTCTGGGTGATATCCTCTCCGATGGTCCCATCTCCCCTTGTTGATCCGGATTTGAGAAAGCCATTTTTATACAGCAGGTTAACCCCTATACCATCAAGCTTCGGTTCAACCACAAAGGATATATCTTCCTGTGTGCCCAGAAGGCGCTTAATACGTTCGTCGAAGGAGGTAATTTCCTCTTCGGAGAAGGCATTGGAAAGACTCAACATGGGAGACAAATGAGGAATGCTGTCAAACTTCTCAAGAGGGGCGGCTCCCACGCGCTGAGTGGGCGACGCGCTTAAATCAATATGCCCGGCGTATTGATTTTCAAGCTCGATCAATTCACGCATCATTCGGTCATATTCAGAGTCGGATATCTCCGGATCATCTAACTGGTAATAAAGTTTGTTATGATGGTTGATCAGGTCCCGAAGTTTTTCTATTCTTTTTATCGCTTCCTTTTCTTTCATCATTTTACTCGCTTGAGGTATGGCGGTGTATCCGAAGATGTTTTTTTGCTCTGAGAGGTTTTATTCTGGTGGTTGGTAACCTGTTTGTTAAAAATGTTGTTTTTAACCCTCACCGAGTTTATAATGAAAAAGATAATAGCTGATTTTTCCCACTCCTCTGTTGTGTCGAAATCTTCCAGTCTGGTCTTGTATTTTTCCCACAAACTGCTGAGTGATGCTTCATCAAGGGCGAGTATTCGTTCAGCTATATTTCCCAGTGCTTTTTCAATCATTGTCGAACTCTCAAGAATAGATTTCACTGAGATATTAGCTATACACCGCTAAAATGTCAAACCAAAAGCTGTAAAATAACACTTGTCTTTTCGCTATAGATATAATAGAAAATTTGTTATTGATAATTATGAAAATAGGCGTTATTTCCGACACTCATCTTAATGTTTCTGACGACAGACTTGAAAAAATCGTAGAGGATTATTTTCGTGATGTTGACTTAATCCTACATGCCGGTGATATAGTCGAGTTGGATGTCCTCAATGTTTTCAAAGGGATGGATGTGTACGCCGTCAGTGGAAATATGGATCGCGATTCGGTCAGGAAAGTGTTTCCCGAAAAACGGGTACTGGAGGTCAAAGGGCGGAAAATAGGTTTGATACATGGCTGGGGGTCTCCATTTGGTCTGGAAGAGAAGATAGCGGGGGAGTTTGAGAATGTTGAGTGTATAGTGTATGGTCATACACACCGGGCCATAAACGAGACGAGAAACGGTGTGTTGCTCTTTAATCCAGGATCACCTACAGATCGGAGATTTGCCAAACACAATTCAGTCGGGATACTGGATATTGAAGAAGAAATAACCGGAAAAATTATATATCTGGAAGATTAGGGTCTGTCATGAAACAAGTGTTGCAATCAGTCCCGACGAGTCGGGATCAGATTTAGGTCGGGTTTAGTCCCGACATGTCGGGAGTGAGTAAAACCGCAGGAATAGCAGGGCTCTTTTGAGGATTTTGCGATTGAGAATCGGCTGAAGATGAGATGCATAAATATGATACTTATTTCATGACAGACCCTTAGGATAGGGTATCGATTAATGGATAACATAATGGCTCCCGGGAGGATGGAGTATATCAGGGGGAAAAAGCCGGAGGGGTGTATTTTTTGCAGAGGATCTGCCAGGGAGGAAAATCTCGTATTGCGCGATGGGAAGTCCTGTTATGTCATGATAAATAAATATCCCTATTCTTCCGGGCACCTGTTGGTAATTCCTTTCAGACATATATGCACCATAGAAGAAACGACCGCTGAAGAGAAGATGGAAATGATGGAACTTACCGGTGTGTGCGTGAGAATCCTGAAAGAAGCGCTTGATCCGGAAGGTTTCAATATAGGGATGAATCTCGGGAGGGTAGCAGGTGCCGGTGTTGATGATCATCTGCACATACATATTGTTCCCCGGTGGCTGGGTGATACCAATTTCGCTACGGTACTGGGAGAGGTCAGGGTCATTCCAGAGGATATTGTAAAGACCCGGAATACTTTATTACCTTATTTCCTAAGGAAGAGAGAGGAGATGTAGAATGAAGCTTCTTTATACAATCATTGTAACGTTGATTATGTTATTTATCATTACTTTTTCGCTGGTAAACACCAATCCTGTTCAACTCAAATATTATGATTTTATAGACATCAGCGTGGCTACCTATATGTTGATTTTTATATCCTTTGGTGTGGGCATAATATTCGCCGGTTTTATGGGAATAGTAGAGAGAATGAGGCTTTCAGGGGAAGTAAAGAAACTGAAGAAGAAGATTAAGACGCTTGAGAAAAAGATACCGGCAGAAAGCATGCCTGCAGTTCAAGAAACTAAAGTTGGAGAAACGACAGACAAGTGGAGCTCTTAAGGTGCAAGAGGATTGCGCCTTACTCCTGAGGAGATTACCCGCCGCAGTCTGACGTATCCCCCTTTAGTTTTTCTATTGTGTGGTTCAGTGCGGGAAGAAGAACCGCCAGGTTTTCCCTGACACCTCTCGGGCTTCCGGGTAAGTTGATGATCAAAGATTCTCTTCTTATTCCTGCTACGGCCCTTGATATCATCGCGTAAGGTGTTTTGTTCATACTTTCCCTCCGCATCGCTTCTCCCATACCGGGGAGTTCTTTTTCTATTACTTCGAGAGTCGCATCGGGTGTAACGTCACGCTGGCTTACGCCGGTCCCGCCGGTTGTTACAACCAGATCAAGATTCTTCTTGTCAGTATATTCTATTAGCCTGTCTTTTATGATCTTTTTTTCATCGGGGATTATTTCGTAATCGGTAATCCGGATATCGATATCATCCAACATGCGAATGATTTCCCTGCCACTGATATCCTCCCTCTCACCGCGGGAACCCTTGTCACTTACTGTTATAACTCCACCGGTAATCATAGATGCTCATCTCGTAACTGCTCAGATTCAGGGTTCAAGGTTGATCCCTTGAACCCTTCTTTGTAGTTTTTTAGCCTTTCACTTGACCCCTCGACCCCTTGAATTCTTCTCTTAGGACCCTTCCTTTTTTGATTCCGCGATAACCTTTTCCTGCAGATGCGCGGGGAGCTCCTCATAGTGAGAGATTTCATAAGAAAATGTGCCTCTGCCACTGGTAATCGACGTAAGGTCAGGAGCGTATGAAAGAATTTCAGCCAGCGGAACCTGTCCTTTGATGACCTGATTAAGCCCCTCTTTGTCCATTCCCAGGACGCGTCCCCGTCTGCTGTTTAGGTCGCCGATAACATCTCCCATATATTCATCGGGTATTTCAATGCTGATACTGACTATGGGTTCCAGAAGTGTCGGCTGACACTCCTGAAATCCCTTCTTAAAACCCATGGAGCCCGCTATCTTAAAGGCCATTTCAGATGAATCCACGGTATGGTATGTGCCGTCGACAAGTGCGACCTTTACGTCTACGATAGGATAACCGGCCAGAATGCCTTCAGCCATTGCTTCTACGATGCCTTTTTCCACGGCAGGTATGTATGTTTTTGGTATGACTCCGCCTACGATCATATCGACAAACTCGAATCCCTCTCCGCTAGGGAGGGGCTCTATTTCAAGCCAGGTATCACCGTACTGTCCCTTGCCACCTGATTGTTTTTTGTACTTGCCTTGGATTCTTGTTTTACCTTTGATGGTTTCCCTGTAGGGAACCTTCGGTCGTCGAAGGATTACGTCAACACCAAACTTTCTCTTGAGTTTTTCCAGAGTTACATCGATATGTACCTGGCCGACACCGGAAAGGATAGTCTCACCTGTCTGAGGATCTCTCTGAATTGAGAGCGTCTGATCTTCGTCGATAAGTCTGTTAAGAGATGAATGTATTTTTTCCTCATCTCCTTTGGACTTGGGTTCTACCGCGTAGCGAATAACCGGATTTATCAGAGGAACCTTATCGTAAATAATGGGCGATTTCGGGTCACACATGGTATCACCGGTGGAAGTTTCTTTCAGCTTGGCAAGAGCAGCAATATCTCCGGGAACCAGTGATTCCACGGGAACCTGCGTTTTCCCTTCCAGATAGAAAATATTTCCGCATTTCTCACTAAGATCCTTTGACGCATTATAAAAGACAAAATCCGACGTTAATCTTCCTGAAAAAACCCTGAATAATGTTAGTTTACCCGCATATGGATCGGCGATAGTCTTGAATACCATTGCCGAAAAGGGTGTTTTTTCATCCGGCGTCCTCTCATCCGTTTCCTCTGTATCAGGCTTCTTGCCCGTGGCAACCCCTTGATCTACAGGGGAAGGGAGAGATGTTACAATAATGTCCATGAGGGGGGCAGTCCCCATATTATTCAGCGCCGACCCGCATGTGACGGGGATCAAGTCTCCTGAAATTACTCCCTTCCGGAGTCCATTTTGAATATCGTCAATAGAAAGGTCTCCCTCTTCCAGATATTTGTCCATCAGTTCTTCATCACATTCAGCTATATCTTCTACCATAGTCTCGCGATATGCCTTTGCGTTTTCCAGGAGATCTTCAGGGATATTTTCTTTCCCGGGTTTTCCATTAGGGTTGTCAAAGATAAGCGCCTTCATACTCGCAAGGTCTATCAGACCTTTAAAAGATTCTTCGGAACCTATCGGAAGAGAGCAAACAGTTACTTTCTTGCCGAGCTTAGTGTTTATATTGTCTACTGTTTTGAAAAAATCGGCACGCTCCCTGTCCATCCTGCTGATATATATCATACGCGGAAGCGATAGCTCGTCAGCGTATCTCCATACCCTTTCCGTTTGAAATTCAACCCCACCCACGGCATCTACCACAACTATCACGCTGTCGGTGATGCGCATGCTGTATTTGGTGTCCATGAAAAAATTGGAATCGCCTGGAGTATCAATAATGTTTACCTTATATTTCTTCCATTCAAAGAAGTTTATTGCCGAGCTTATGGAGATATGTCTCTTCTGCTCTTCCGGTTCAAAATCCAGGGAAGAACTTCCATTGTCGACCCGCCCAGGCTTGTCGGTTTTTCCGCTTAAAAACAGGAAAGATTCGCAGAGGGAGGTTTTCCCCGTTCCTCCATGTCCAGTGATTGCAATATTTCTGAGTGAATTAGAGTCGTATTTTGCCATGATACTCCCTTCCTTGTAGTTGTTGATAGTATTATAACCGAAATTGCTTAGCTCATTCCATCTTGCAAAGTCAAGACAAATTTCTGCATTCCACGGGTTTCTCGGAGGATTTGATTGACCGCAATGCAGGATTGTGATATACATATTTTTTCATTAACATAGAATGACTTGGGTCGAGAGAGGTGTGTAAAAAGAATGTTTAATATAGGAGATATGGCTGTTTATCCGGCGCATGGAGTGGGAGTTATTGAGGCTATAGAAACCAGAATAGTTATGGGAAGTGAACAATCCTTCTACGTAATGAAGATATTGGGTAATAATGCGACTATTATGATACCCAGAAATGGAGCTGAGTTTGTCGGTCTCAGAGAAGTAATTTCAGAAGAAGAGATACCCATGGTCTATAAGATATTAAAAGAGAAGAATGTGGTGGTAGACAAGCAGACATGGAATAAGAGATATAAGGAGTACTGGGAAAAGATAAAAACAGGATCGGTTTATGAAATAGCGGGGGTATTGCGCGATCTTTTTACGTTAAAGGTTGACAAGGATCTGTCATTCGGCGAGAGGAAGATGATGGACACCGCAAAAAGTCTGTTGATAAGAGAAATATCGATAGCCGGTGACTGCGACGAAACAGAAGTAGAAGAAAACCTTAATGTGATATTTACAGCATAATATCTTACATTTTGTTCTTTGAAATAGTGACAAATTCTTGAATATTGATGATATCATACAGACATTTGAATTTCTGCTGTTTTGCCATTTTTCTGGAAGTAGAAGTCAGGTGTTGTCAGTTAATTTTATAAATCTACAATCATACATATATCATATTATCTTTTTAGTGCATCAATATTAGGAGGTGAAAATTGATTTTAAGGTTTTTACTCATAGTGGGCTGTTCTATAGGTGGTTATTTTATTGCTTTACAATATAATGTATTTCCGTTCTCATTAATAGGTTTGGTAGCAGGATTCTTTGTTTCACTTTTTGTAATACAGATCGAACAGGTCATAAGAAAACTTTCCCTGAGGGTTATAGCCGGTGGTGTTATCGGAACAGTTCTCGGGCTTTTAATCGCCTTTCTCTTTACCTATGGTCTGAAATTTATGCCGGGGCTGGAGAAGCAGGAGATAATACCATGGGGATATCTCTATTTTATAATCACTTGTATCCTGGGATATCTCGGTCTGGTTCTCGGCTCAAAGAAGGTTGAAGAAATTTCCTTTCCCAGATCCAGATCTTCAAAAGATGAAAAAAATCCGGATTACAGAATACTTGATACCAGCGTCATTATTGACGGCAGAATGGCTGATATATGCGATACGGGCTTTATCGAAGGTAGCCTTATAGTCCCTCGTTTTGTATTAGATGAATTGCAGCAGATAGCCGATTCATCCGATCACATGAAACGTTCAAGGGGTAGGAGGGGATTAGATATACTCAACCGCATGCAGAAAAGTGCCGGTATAAAAATTGATGTCGTGGATGTCGATTTCCCGGAAATAAGAGGTGTTGACGCGAAACTGGTCGCTCTTGCCAAACAAGAAGGGGGCAAAATAGTAACCAACGACTACAATCTGAACAAAGTTGCTGAATTACAGGGTATAAAAATCCTGAATGTCAATGAACTTGGAAATGCCCTGAAACCCCTGGTTCTACCCGGAGAGACAATGACAGTCAGGGTCATAAAAGAAGGAACAGAAGCGGGACAGGGTGTAGCGTATCTTGATGATGGCACCATGGTGGTTGTGGATAATGGGGGCAAGCATATGGGAGAAAACGTAGGGGTTGTTGTAACCAGTGTTCTCCAGACAACGGCTGGAAGAATGATCTTTTCCGGCATGAAAAATGGTGAAGATGACAGCACATCCACGCGGATATAAAAAGGGGCTAGAGTTGAAGAACTCTTTAATAAGATTAACAACCTGAATAGTGCCCGGATCCTGAAAAAACTATCTTATTTCTGAAGGAACACTAAACAGCAAATAGAGAAGCAATAATAATGGTACAATCAGTTGCGATTATCGTTGCCGGCGGTTCCGGAAAACGAATGTTGCGTGATCTTCCAAAACAGTTTTTATCTCTGGATGGCATACCTGTATTAGCCAGAACCCTCAGCAGATTTGAAAAAGCTGTGTCTGTTACCCGCATTGTACTTGTGGTTCCGGAAGAGGACGTGGATTATGCGAAGGATGAAATCGTTGACAGGCACCAAATCTTTAAGGTGGAGCATATCCAGGCCGGGGGGAAGACAAGACAGGATTCCGTCGGAAAAGGTCTGGAGATGGTTGATGACGAAGACGATATTGTAATTGTTCACGATGGCGTCAGGCCGTTTCTCCCGGAAGAATTGATAGACCTTTCCATTCGGGAAGCTGTCCGAAGTGGGGCGGTGGTTCCAGTAATTCCCTTGACGGATACGGTTAAGCAAATTGGTGAAGCCGGAATTATAAAAGATACTCCCGACAGGAATGATCTGCGGCTTGCTCAGACGCCCCAGGCATTTAGAAGGGAAATCATTCTGGAGGCATACAGAAACGCTTTCAGAGAGGGGTTTTACGGTACAGATGACGCATTCCTTGTGGAACGCATGGGTGTGCCTGTGAAAACAATCCCGGGTTCGCGTGATAATATCAAGATTACTACTCCGGAAGATATTATTCTTGGCAAATTTCTACTGAGAAAAATCGGAACAGAGATATGAGAATCGGTTTTGGATATGACAGCCACAGGTTGGTGGAAGGAAGGATGCTGATTCTGGGAGGCGTCGAGATTCCCTGTGAAAAAGGACTTCTTGGTCATTCCGACGCGGATGTTTTGCTTCATGCCATTTGTGACGCCATTCTGGGTGCTATTGGGGAAGGTGACATTGGAAAGCACTTTCCGGACAGTGATCCCGCCTTCAAAGATATATCCAGCAGAAAGTTGTTGAACAGGGTTCATAAACTGGCAATCCGGAAGGGGTACCAGGTGAATAATATCGATTCAACGCTTATACTGGAAGAACCGAAATTAAGAGAATATATAGATAAAATGATTGCGAATATAACCGGTTTACTTGATATGGACCCGGGCCGGGTAAACGTCAAGGCTTCAACCAACGAAGGTATGGGTTTTGCCGGACGGCGTGAAGGGATAGCAGCCTTTGTGGTCGTTACGATGAAGAGCGGAGAGCAGAGGTCAAGGGTCAAGGGTAAGAAGAAATAACCGGTAATTGAAAGATGGTTTGCGGTTCACGGTTCACGGTTTACAGTTAAAAAACTGTGAACTGGCAACTGATAACCGATAACCGATAACTGAATGGGAGATGAATTTGTGAAGTACATAAATGAAATTGATATTAAAGGTAAAACAGTGCTTTGCCGGTTTGATTTTAACGTTCCGCTGGATGAAGATCTGCATATTACCGATGACAGAAGGATAAAGACGGCGCTTCCTACAATCAACCATGTGCTGGATGAGGATGCACGGGTAATAATAATGGCTCATCTGGGCAGGCCAGGAGGGAAAGTAATAGATAGCCTCAGTCTCAGGCCCGTGGCTAAAAGACTGTCACGTCTCCTTGACAAAGAGGTTATACTGGCAAAGGACTGTGTCGGCGACGATGTAAAAACACTGATTCGGGACATAAAGCCCGGTTGCGTATTATTGCTGGAAAACCTGCGATTTCACATAGAAGAAGCAGAAAATTCTGATGAATTTGCGAGAGAACTAGCCGGTTATGCTGATGTGTATGTGGATGATGCCTTCGGAAACGCTCACAGGACCCATGCTTCCAATGTTGGAATAACGAAATTTGCGAAGGTGTGCTGCGCCGGGTTTCTGATGAAAAAAGAATTAAATTATTTCAGCGCCACCCTGGAAGATCCCTTTCGTCCTTTTGTGTCTATAATAGGTGGTTTAAAGGTGTCAGGCAAGCTCGAAGCCCTTGCGAATCTTATCGAAAAAGTTGACAAAATGATAATAGGCGGGGGCATGGCCTTTACCTTTCTGAAGGCTATGGGATATGAGGTAGGTAAATCGATCATAGAAGAGAATCTTATAAATACAGCACGTCGGGTTATCGAAATAGCGAAGGAAAGGGGCGTGAAATTATACCTTCCCGTTGATTGTGTCATTGCTGAGAGTGCAGATCCGAAGGCAGTAACAAAGATTGTCCCCATTCAGGAAATAGATTCCGACTGGATGGGCCTGGATATTGGTCCGGCCTCTATTGCCCTCTTTCGTGAGGCGCTCGGCAACGTGAAGACAATCATGTGGAACGGTCCCATGGGTGTGTTTGAGATTGACGCGTTCAGCATGGGAACTTTTTCCATGGTTCATACTGTTGCACAGTCCCATGCCCTTACGATTGTGGGAGGAGGGGATACGGATGTCGCTGTTCACAGGGCGGGACAAAGCGATTATATTACCTATATATCCACCGGAGGTGGCGCGTCTCTCGAACTTCTGGGCGGCAAGGAATTACCGGCGGTTAAAGCGCTTGATGAATGTAAAGAAAGAATAAACTGACCGTGGGCCGGGCCTTATGAGAAATGTAAGGATTGTTTGTGAATATGACGGCACCTCCTATCATGGATGGCAAATACAGCCAAACGGTATTAGTATTCAAGAGGTGCTTGAAAAAAAGATAGAAATAATAACGCAGGAAAAAATAAAATTGACGGCTTCGGGCAGAACGGATGCTGGCGTTCATGCCTTGAATCAGGTGGCGAATTTCAGAACAGGGTCGACCATAGAGTGTGAGAGCCTACTGAAAGGAATCAACAGTCTTCTTCCCGGAGACATTGTTATAAAAGACCTGCAGGACACGG
>JAGGXJ010000016.1 GCA_021163105.1 Syntrophobacterales bacterium | reverse complement strand
CTCTTCAAATCGCATAATCCGGATCTCCTGTAGTGTCTCTGTCCGTCTCATCGGCCACCTCCTGGTGACCATTATAAACCGGACAGATTACGTGCTACAACTCCGGACAGATTACTTGCTTCTGACATCCCGACACACCGGGCCTTGCAAAGCTGTCAGCGATTGATTAAAATAGAACAAAAAGGTATAAGTAATATTCTCAAGGTACTTCCCGCTGTAATGCCGTAAAATGGCACAGTGAAGCTTTTCAGAAAGGAGGGAACTATCATGAATATACTTTTTATGGGAACACCGGCATTTGCCATCCCTTCATTGAAGGCCCTCGTGGAAAATGGTTATAATGTTGTGGGGGCTGTCACGCAGCCGGACAAACCGAAGGGCAGAGGGAGAAAATACATCGCTCCGCCTGTGAAAACCTGCGCGCTGGAGCTGGGAATACCCGTCTATCAACCTGATCGCGTCCGGGATGAAGATTTCCTGGATATATTCAGAAAGATATCCCCCGACATGGTAGCGCTGGTAGCGTTCGGCCAGATACTTCCGAAGGAACTTATTGATTTTCCCGAATTCGGCTGCCTAAATGTGCATCCCTCCCTGCTCCCGAAGTACAGGGGGGCCGCGCCCATCAACTGGCCCATTATTAATGGAGACAGAAAAACGGGCGTGACCATAATGCTTATGGATGAGGGAGTGGATTCAGGGGAGATTCTGTTGCAGGAGAAAATCGATATAGACATCGACGATACATTCGACGATCTCCATGACAAGCTGTCGACACTAGGCGCCGGACTCCTGATCAAGGCTGTAGGGGATGTGATAGACGGCACGCTTGCCGGAACCCTGCAGGACGCATCCCTCGCTACTTTCGCTCCCCGTCTCACCCGCGAGACAGGACACATCAACTGGGACGACGAATCGGAAAAGATCGTAAATCTGATCAGGGGACTTTCTTCTCATCCCGGAGCATATTCCTTTCTCGAAGACAAGAAACTGAAAATATTCTACGCGGTATCGGGAAAAGAAAAATCTTCAGGGGGGAAGGAACCGGGGGAAATAGGAAGATTAATGGAAGCCGGATTGCAGATAGCCACAAGGAACGGGCATGTATATCTCAAAGATGTGCAACTTGAAGGTAAAAAAAGGATGTTTATCGAAGATTTTCTGAGAGGACATCATCTCTTGCCAAGCAATACACTTGAATAGCAACGGTTTTGTAAAAGATCTTATTTGATGAAGAACACCCCACGCCATCTGTCTGTTCAGATTCTGAACAGAGTAGAGGAGGGCCGCGCCTTTGCGCAGCCACTTCTGGACGCATACCTTTCAAAAAATATCCTTGCCAATACACAGGACAGGGGGCTTTTGACCCGGCTTGTCTATGGGACTCTCCGTCTCAGGAACCGCCTGGACTGGGTTATACGCGCCCTGTATTCCGGTAACTTTGAAAAGATGGAGCCGGGAATACGAAATATCCTGAGAGTGGCTCTTTACCAGATAATGTTTGCGGACAGGGTGCCAGTATATGCCGCGACGGACGAAGCGGTTAAAATGACAAAGAAGATGTATCCCGGACGATCAAACCTGGTTAACGCGATCCTTCGTAATGCGGCAAGAAAGATGGACGGAATAGAATATCCCGACTTCGATAAAGACCCGCTGCTTCACATATCCGTATTACATTCGCACCCATTATGGATTGTAAAAATGTGGACGGAACAACTTGGCATTAAAGACACACTTGCGCTATGCAGGAGCAACAATGAAATACCGCCCTTTGCGATCAGGGCGAACGGACTGAAAATAACGCGGCCCAACCTGATCAAAATGCTCGAAGATTGTGGTTGTCGCGCGGAGACTTCAAGATATTCACCCGATGGTGTCGTTCTCTCCAATCTGCCTGGGCATGTCGGCGAGATGTGGCTGTATAAAGAAGGATATATGCAGATCCAGGATAAAGCCTCCCAGTTGATATCTCTCCTTTTAGATCCGAAACCGGGTGAGAGAGTGCTGGATGTGTGCGCCGGCGCCGGTATAAAGACGACTCACATGGCTGCTTTGATGCGGAACATGGGCAGGATAGTGGCCATGGATATAAACCGCAACAAAATCGAAATGTCACAGGTGCTGGCGCGCAGGTTGGGTGCGACAATCATCGAACCAATCGTCCACGATGCGACAAAGGCTCCACAGACTGACCTTCGCGAAAGGTTCGACAGGGTTCTTGTTGATGTCCCCTGCTCCGGTATGGGAACATTAAGGAGAAATCCCGAAATTAAATGGAATGCCACACCGGAAGACATGAAACAAATCCCTCCTCTCCAGAAAGAGATACTGAACCAATCGGCCTCTTACCTGAAAAAAGGGGGAATCATGGTGTATAGTACCTGCACCATTTCATCCGCGGAAAATGAAGATGTCGTAGGAGAATTTCTGTCCACCCATCCTGATTTTGAACATGCCCGCCCAACCGCAGTTGTTGCCGGCATGTCGGACAAACATGGGATGTTCAGAACATTTCCCCACCGTCATGGAACAGATGGCTTTTTTGGAGCCGTATTAAAGAGGAAAGGAGAATAGTTATGACTGAAAAAATACCGGCCCGCGATGAGGCCCTCGCGCTTCTGCATGAGTATAACGAAAGTGACAGTCTGCGCAAGCATGCCTATTCGGTGGAAGGGGTTATGCGTTACTGTGCAAGGAAACATGGTGAAGATGAGAACAAATGGGGAATTATCGGCCTCGTTCATGATCTTGATTATGAACGCTTCCCTGATCAGCACTGCACCATGACAAGAAAGATCCTTGAAGAACACAACTGGCCGGAGGAGTATATACGCGCTGTTGTGTCTCATGGATGGGGGATATGCTCTGACGTGAAACCGAAGAGCACTCTGGAAAAGACACTTTTCGCGATTGATGAAATGACAGGTCTTGTCACCGCCAACGCCATGGTACGGCCTTCCGGAAGCGTCATGGATATGAGCGTAAAATCGGTCAGGAAGAAATGGAAGACCCCTTCGTTCGCGGCCGGTGTGGATCGCTCAATCATCCGGAAGGGCGCTGAGATGCTCGGAGTTGAAATAGGCGAACTTATTGAAGACACAATTAATGGTATGCGTGAAGTTGCCGATGAGATAGGGTTAAAGGGAGATCCCGTGTAAGATGCAGACCCCGGGATGCCCTCCTGTGAAAATCTTTTAGAATCATGTCTCAAATTGCCGGAAGTTAAAAACACGAACGGTCATTTTTCGGAGATACCGGTAAAAATCACCTCTTATCGGTCGACCACCACGGATTTATATACGAACGGACATACGGGAGAACTTGCCGGATAATGTCCCAATTGCAGGCAACAGCAATCAAAAAAGCAGGTTGGCATGTAATTTGCTAAATTTCTAAGTATAATTTGTCTGAATAAACAGGAAAGGCGGACACAATGTCAAATAGAAAAACAGATCGTGGTTTTACGCTGGTAGAGCTCATGATAGTGATCGCCATCATCGGCATACTGGCAGCCATTGCCGTTCCACAGTTTAATGCCTATAAAGCTCACGGATACAGAGCCGAGTGCATAGCCACTGGTGAAGCCGCCTATAAAGCCACTGTTCTTTGGTTTCTTGAACATCCATGTTCCCATTGAGCTACTGTGACTGTTGCCGGTCTGGCGGCTTATGGTTTTACACAATCACCTAATGTTACTACTGCGTTTGGGAATAAGGCAATAGGCAATTTTACAATTATAAATACACACAAGACAGGAGGACAGGTAATAACATTTCACGCTGACGGATCTTTCACCTGATGCGACAGAACCGCATTCCAGATGCACGCCCAACTCGCACCCGCGAATACCCGAAATAGGTTGACTTTAAATCAAAAAAAATATAGCAGAGACTCTTAAAATATTCAGGAGGATGGATACAGGTGTTTCTGAAACAAATGCAGGTAGGCCATATGGCGGTATTCGCCTATATAGTGGGTGACAAAGAAAGTGGAGAGGGACTGGTTATAGACCCCGCCACGGAAACTGAACGCATAATATCAGAGGCCGGCAGCAATGGCATAACCATCAAATATATCGTCAACACCCACGGGCACGTCGATCATATCTCCGGCAACGCCGATATAAAGGCCCGGACGGGAGCGGATATTATCATTCACAGTGATGACGCCGACATGCTTGTTTCCACCCCTTCCATGATACTCCGCATGTTCCACGCCAAGCCCTCTCCTCCGGCGGATATTACCGTGCAGGATAATGATATCATTACAGTTGGAAAAATCGAGCTGAAAGTTATACATACCCCCGGTCACTCGCCGGGCGGAATGGCTCTCTATACACCAGGGTATGTTTTCACCGGCGATACCTTGTTTGTAGAAGCTCTTGGAAGAACAGATCTTCCCGGCGGATCATGGAAGATCATGTATAAATCGATCATGAACAAACTGCTGACCCTCCCTGATGACACCATCGTACTACCGGGGCACAACTACGGAAGGATGCCAACCTCAACCATAAAAAATGAAAAGGAAAACAACCCGTTTCTGAGATAAAAAAGGAGCTTTACCTGTGAATAATACCGCCTTGATAAAAACAGATTTTGAAGGACTGAAATTCTTCAGCAGAGGGAAAGTAAGGGATGTATATGAAGTGGGAGACAACCTTCTCATCGTTGCAACCGACAGAATATCCGCCTTTGATGTTATTATGGACGATCCTGTTCCTGATAAGGGAAAGATCCTGACAGGTATGTCTTCCTTCTGGTTTAACAAAATGGAAGACATTATAGCAAACCATCTGATCTCAACAGACGTTAATGAATTCCCCAAAGAATGTTCTGCCTGTAAAGACATCTTGCGTGGAAGAAGCATGCTGGTCAAAAAAGCTGCCGCTCTTCCGGTGGAATGTATTGTACGGGGATATCTAAGCGGGTCCGGATGGAAGGACTACTGTACGGGAGGGACTGTTTCAGGGGTGCGTCTTCCCAGAGGGCTGAAAGAATCTGCAAAGTTCCAGGAACCTATCTTCACACCCTCAACCAAGGCCGAGGAAGGGCAGCATGATGCCCCCATGACAAGAGAAGAAATGGAAACTTTGATCGGCCGTGATATGACGGGCAGGATCATCGACATCAGTATGAAAATTTATAACAGGGCCCTTAAAATTGCCGAAAAGGGTGGAATCATCATTGCCGATACCAAGATGGAATTTGGAACAGTCGATGGTGAACTGATATTGATAGATGAACTCCTGACGCCGGATTCATCAAGATTCTGGCCTGAAGATGATTTTGAAGAAGGAAGACCTCAAAAGAGTTTTGACAAGCAATTCCTGAGAGACTATCTTCTCTCAATAAATTGGGATAAAAAGCCTCCCGCGCCCCGCCTGCCGGAGCGTGTCATAACGGAAACCATGGAAAAATACAAAGAGGCCCTCAGGCGTATCGCGGGGCAAGACCTTTCTTAAAATCCTTTGCTTGACATGCCGGCAGACAGTCATTATTTTAAGCATGGTGTTCGTATAGCCTGCGGACAGTAAATTCACCTATCGAACTGGAATTCATAAAATACCTCATGAAGAACGATTATTATTCAACCCTTGGCGTGGGTAAAAATGCCGCAAGTGAAGAGATAAAGGCGGCTTATAGAAAGATGGCCTTGAAGTACCACCCGGACAGGAATCCTGGAAACAAGGAGTCCGAGGAAAAATTCAAGGAAGCGGCCGAGGCTTACGAAGTCCTGTCAGATTCAAGAAAAAGGGAAATCTACAACCGATATGGGCATGAGGGGCTGAAGGGAAATGGCTTTCAGGGATTTTCAGGATTCGAGGATATCTTTTCGAGTTTTGGCGACATATTTGAGGATGTCTTTGGATTCGGCTCCGGCAGGACAAGGTCAGGAACGGCAGCCCGGCAGGGTTCCGATCTCCGTTATGACCTGAAGATCTCTTTCATGGACGCTGCATTCGGGACATCTCCGGAAATAGAGATAGAAAGATTTGAAAAGTGTGTGGAATGCGGGGGCAGCGGCGCCGCGCCCGGAACACAACCAACCGTATGTCCAACTTGTCGTGGTGTGGGACAGGTAACCAGGTCAAGCGGCTTTTTCAGTATCAGTTCTGCCTGCCCTCAGTGTCACGGCACAGGAAGGGTAATAGAGAGTCCGTGTAAGGCCTGCCGGGGAACGGGCAAATCAAGGGTGAGAAAATCCATACAGCTTAAGATACCACCGGGCGTGGAAACCGGTTCGCGTCTGAGACTTCGTGGTGAAGGTGAGGAGGGGCAAAACGGGGGCCCCAGGGGAGATCTTTATGTGTTTATATACATAGAACCTCATGATGTCTTTGAAAGAGATGGAAACGATATAATATGCGGCATATCCATCCCGATGAGCATGGCTGTTCTTGGCGGAAATATCGAGGTCCCCACTCTGGAAGGCAAAGAACGAATGAAAATATCCAAAAATACCCCCCACGGCAAGGTATTTAAACTCAGAGGCAAGGGGATCCCGCATCTCAGAGGATTCGGAAGAGGAGATCAACTTGTTCAGGTCACAGTAGAGATACCGACAGGCCTGAGCAGGAAAGAGGAAAAGCTGCTCAAAGAATTTGCAAAGCTGCGTGGTGAATTATAGGGGTAATACCTCTTACTGATTAAGAGATCTTAACTTCAGACAGGCTGGCAAAGCGACTCTGTTTAAGACTGCAAAAGTACAGGAGTAAACAATGTATAACGCAAGCGACTTGAGAAAAAATCTAAAGATCCAGATCGACGGTGACCCTTACGTAATCGTCGAGTTCACCTTTTCAAAACCCGGCAAGGGACAATCCCTCTATCGATGTAAGCTCAAAAACATGATCAATGGAAACCAGTTCGAACGTACCTTTCGTTCCGTGGAGACGTTCGAACCAGCCAATCTCCAAGAAAAAAAGATGCAGTACCTCTACGAGGAAGATAACCAGTACTGTTTCATGGACGCGGAAACATATGAACAGGTCTATCTGACAGAAGACCAGGTCGGTGATGCGAAAAACTACATGTCTGATAACTTGGACGTGGAAATCCTTTTTTTCGGAGAGAAGTCGCTCGGAATCACGCTCCCCAATTTCGTGGACCTTACAGTCACCAAAGCGGAGCCTTGGGCGAAGGGGGATTCCGTCACGGGAAGAACCAAGCCAATTGAAGTGGAAACAGGCTATGCTCTTCAAGCGCCTCCCTTTGTCGAAGAAGGGGAGAAAATAAGAATAGACACGCGTACCGGCGAATATCTTACCCGTGTCAAAGAATAAATTCCCCTTTGCTAATTGTCGGTAATTTGGTATAGTTACATGAGTTTTCATTCCAAAAAGAACTATCAGCGCGAATATCGGGTTTTAGATTGCTCCTTATCTCATCGCTCTGTTGGCTTATCAGATCTAAGACCTCTTTAATGTCAGGCTGTTGACCTGCCAGTTCATAAAACAGATGTACCGATTCATGGGCTTGTTTTTGTTGTATTCCGGTCTGTTTTTTTCTTTGAGTTTATTCAGGAAATTAGGAAGACTGTCCGAATTCAGGTAATAGAATCGATATTTATGGCAATAATCCAAATAATATCTAAACCATTTTTTATAATAACCGTGGGATGTGGCTGGTATATTCCTATCGGTAAGGAAAGAGCCGAAACTTGCGACTACACTTTCGGGTATCTTCAGCATTTTGAGTTATCCTGCTAACAGCGTACAATTCAATATTGAGTGATATCCTGTTAGCAGGCACCATTGATGCACAAAGGAAAGTGTCTCAAGGGGTTTTTATTTCGGAGTTATACTGTTCAGTACAATAATTTGTTATGCAGTAAAAATCACGGAGGATTGGAATGCCCCTGCTACAACAAATCCAAGAGTCTGTAGTTCAAGAGGGGTCTGATCTTGGCCCTATCCTCTTAAAGCTCCGTCTGCTCGCAGCACGATTAGGCAGCGATATCCTTGAGGAATGGGGAAAGCATGAGTCGGAGGGATATCCTAAAGATGCAGAAGTCCCTTCATACCGAATCGTTGGGGTCATTTATAGAGGAACTTTCTCTGGACCGTTTGGCGCGGGAATCAATAATGCGCAAATTCCACCATACTTGATCGAAAAGTTTGCTGGTGAAAGTTGGGCAAAGTATGAAGTTAGAGAAAGCATCGCGGCCGTTGATGAAATGGTGAAGAATAGTTCCGATGGAGGGACTTTCGGCATTGATGCATCGAATCTAATTCTATTACTCCAAGGCAAAGTCTATGAGGGATACGCCTGCAACGACATATCCGGTTCAATTTCACCAACTGCGTTTTATGAAATTCAGCAGATAGTACGAAGCAGAATACTTGAACTTACACTTGAATTAGAAAGGTCTGTGCCAGGGGCGATGCGTGTGGCCTTTGGAACACCTGCCGCGAAAGAATCTGAAACCGAGCAAGTTCAGCAAATTTCACAACAAATAATCTACGGCAATGTGTCTACCGCGGTGGCTGGTGGAGCCGGCGCAAACATCGCTGTTGCTATAAGCGAACGAGATAACAATTCCTTCATCGAACACCTCGTGGCAACTGGAATCCCAGAGGGAGATGCGAAAGAACTCGCTGAGATAATGGCAACCGAGGAACCTTCCAGCTCGGATGAGCCATTTGGTCAAAAAGCGAAAAACTGGATCGCCTCTAATCTTAAGAAGGCTGCCGAAGGAACTTGGAATATCGGAATCTCTGTTGCTACAAAAGTTTTAACTGAAGCTGCGTTGAAGTACTACGGCCTAAAATAATCGATGCATAATAAATTGTTATGTGGAAATAGAATCAAACAAACAAGAGGAGGTTTGAAATGGCAAGAGCACCTATCAGAAATCGCCCTCGTTTTATACAAGTCTATGATTGTCTTAAGCGTTTTGGCCCAGCAACTGTGGTCTCAAGTCGTGATACTACCTATAAAGTTTGTGCCGAAATTAGAAATGGAAGGGAAACAATAGTGGGGTATCCCAAAAGGGGAGAAGTGCACATTCATGAAGACTGTTGGGGTAAAAATATGACCTGCGAGGGATCACTTGCAGGTGGAATTATTAACGGAAATCCTTCTATCTATGACTGGTACAATTTGCATTGTGGATCTACCACCACACAACAAACCACTTAATATTGGAGGAGATAACCAATGCTGTCAGAAGCCATAGCCTATCTAAACAGCAATTCAGGAGCACTCACAGTTGTCTTTACAGCAGTCGTAACAATCTCAACTGTAGCATATGCAATACTGACATGGAGCTTGGTTTCAGAGACAAAAAGAATGCGCGAAGTGCAGACGGAACCGAGAATAGAAATAACCCTTAAACCCTTAGATTTTGCCATTAATATCGTTCGTTTGCACGTACGCAACATAGGACTCGGCCCTGCAAATAATATTAGATTCACTTCTCATGCAACGTCTGGCGGTGAGGCAGCCGAGAAGCTCCTTGAAGAGTTTAATAAAGCTGATTTCTTGAAGGTTGGTCTCAAGTACTTCGGCCCGGGCCATGAGCTTCATTCTGGATTTACACAAATGACCAAGGATTTCGATGCAAAAATCGCGTCAGTTCTCGCCTATGGCGTAGAATATGAAAGCCTCACGGGGAAACAATATGAAGATCAAATAACAATTGATATGTCCGAACAAAAAGGAATAAACCAGCTCGGCAAGCCAAATCTATACGCCATAGCACAAAGCATAGAGGCAATTCAGAAAGAGTTCTCTCATGTGGTTAGTGGGTTCAAGAAGATCCATGCCGACGTGTACACCGCCGACGACAGAGATAGAGAAGGGGCAGAAAGAATGGCACGCATAGAATAAATGAAGGGGAAAAAAGAAAACTCATAACGAGACTAATTCAGCCGACGCAAAAAGCTGCGCGGCTGATTAGCGGCGTTAGCCCTCAAGATGCCGATGGGGAGACAGGGGATTTACAATCAAGCAGAAAAGGAAGGTTATGGCGAAAAAACAAGCGGTTAAGAAGAATGCCAAGAGTATCGAGGAAACCCTATGGGATTCCGCTGACAAGCTGCGAGGCAGCGTTGAGCCTTCTGAATATAAACATGTCGTTCTGGCGTTGATATTTCTCAAATTTGCCAGCGACCGCTTTGAACATCGCAGGGCGGAGCTAATAGAAGAAGGAAAAGAAAAGTACATCGACATGGTGGAATTCTACACCATGAAGAATGTTTTCTTCCTGCCAGATGAGTCTCGCTGGAGT
>JAGGXJ010000143.1 GCA_021163105.1 Syntrophobacterales bacterium | reverse complement strand
CTAACTGTTCTCAGGTGAACAGGCTGAAGGTTTTCAGGTTCTTATCCTTTTTAACTGATTAGCCTGCTTCTCAATCAATAGGAAAAAACAATCTCTACGCGGCGGTTCAGAGAGCGTCCCTTCAGTGTGCTGTTCGATGTTGCCGGCATGCTCTCACCATAAGCAGTTACAGTAATTCTTGCCGAGGAGATGTTGAAATTTTTCACCAGATACTCTTTTACGGTGTTTGCTCTTTTCAGTGAAAGAGCGTCGTTGTATTTCTCCGTGCCCGTATCGTCCGCGTGGCCTGATAACAGGATAGAAATCCCGGGAGCTCTCTCATCGAGCGCCGTGCCTATCTCTTCCAGAAGTTTATGGTAAAAAGGTTTTATATCGGATTTGTCATGGTCGAAATAAACGATGGGTTTCACGGTCAATGGTATAACTTCTGCCTGTTTTATCTCTGTCTCCGTTTTTGAGGCAAGCCATTTTTGAGCGCCTTTGTGTCCCAGGGCGGCGGCAGTCTTCATGTCTGACAGTGCCTGTTCATTATTTATCATGTAATAGTTGACAATTCCACGCTGGTAGTAAGCGTTGGCATTTTCGGGTGCAAGTTTTATTGCCGTTGTGAGATCAGTAAGTGATTTCGCGCAATTGCTTTTTCTTTCAGAGAAGAGAGTGGTTCCCCTTTTCAGGTAGGCGTCAGCGCAGCCGGGATCGTATTCTATTGCCTTTGTGTATGCTTTCACCGCCTCTGTGTGGATTCCCCTCTTTTCAAGCGCGTCGCCTTTTTCAATCCATGTTGTCGCCGTCCGCGCGAAGGCTGGTTGCCATGAGATAAAGACAGCGATTATAAGAACGAGAACTATATATATCTTTTTCATAATTCACCTCGGCGGTTTTTATTTTCTGCTGAATGAACGTTAAAGATACCACAACCGTTTGAATCGGGCAAGGAATTTGCTGGAATTTAGTTATCCACGCGCGCGGCCACTCAACTGCCCGCACGCGGCCAATATATCGTTCCCCTTACTTGGGCGAACCATGGTTGTGTAGTGATGTTTTATAAGGATATTCTGAAATGCCCTTATTTTTTTATCTGAGGATCTTTTGAAATCTGATTCCGGAAATTCATTGAAGGGAATGAGATTGAATTTGCAATGCACCCCTCTGAGGAGCGATGTGAGCATTTTTGCGTCTTCTTCTGAATCGTTAATACCGTCCATCAGGATGTATTCAAAGGTTATCATCCTTCTCCTGGGCATGGGGTATTCCCGGCAAGCATCTATAAGTTCTTTAAGGGGGTACTTCTTGTTCACGGGCATCAGAGCTGTTCGCTTTTTGTCATTCGGGGCATTCAGCGACACCGCGAGATTGACGGAAACATCTTCTCCCAGTTTGCGTATCATCGGTGTTATTCCACAGGTGGAAACCGTTATTTTTCTCTTTGAAACCCCGGGTCCCACATCGGAAGTGATAATCTTTATTGCCTTCAGCGTGTTTTCATAGTTGGCAAGTGGTTCTCCCATTCCCATCATAACGATACTTTTTATATTCTCGCCCTCAGGCGTATTAAAACGAAGGGCTGTTATCTGCCCGACAATCTCAGAGGGGAGGAGGTTTCTCTTCAGACCATATCTGCCGGTAAGACAGAATTTGCACCCCATCGCGCATCCCGCCTGTGTAGAGACGCACTGGGTCCAGTGATTCTTTTCGCGTATCAATACACTTTCTATGAGACTGTCGTCTTCCAGCCTGAAAAGAATTTTTTTCGTGCCGTCTATTGATTCCTGGATCTCTTCTATCGTGAGGGATGTTATGCGGGCCAGTTCTTTGATCTCTTCCCTGAAAACCTTTGACAGATTGGTCATTTCGTCAAAGGAAGAGACTCCAAACCGGTACATCCACTTCATGATCTGACGCGCCCGGTATTTTTCCTTTCCAAGGTGAGAAATAAAATTTTCAATCTCTTCAAGGGTCATGTTGCTCAGATCAGCTTTATCATTGTAACTTTTCATGCAGTCTTTCTTCGATAGCTTCTATGAACTGTGTGGTGTTGACTTTTTTGTTGTAATTGGTTTTCTCCGCGACAAGAAGAAGGTCTCCCGTCATGATGCCCGACTCCACCGTCTCTACAGAGGCCTCATCCAGTTTGTCGGCAAATTCCACGAGACTGTCTGTCCCGTCAAGTTCACCCCGCTTACGCAGTCCTCCCGACCAGGCAAAGATAAGAGCCATGGAATTTGTCGAAGTCTCTTCATTGTCAAGGTGCTTATAGTAATGTTTCTGAACCGTTCCATGGGCCGCCTCATACTCGTAGCATCCGTTCGGTGAAACCAGCACAGAGGTCATCATCGCGAGGCTTCCGTAGGCGGTAGCGATCATATCTGACATGACATCGCCGTCGTAGTTTTTCAGCGCCCACAACATTCCGCCCTCCGAGCGTATTACCCTGGCAACCGCGTCGTCAATCAGGGTGAAAAAGTATTCTATGCCCGCGTCCCTGAAACTGGCGTCCCAGTTTTCTTCATATTCCCGCTGGAATATATCTCTGAAACGGGCGTCGTAAATCTTTGATATGGTGTCTTTTACACTGAACCAAAGGTCCGTTTTCTGGTCGAGAGCAAAGGAGAAACACGCCCTCGCGAAATTCAGCATGGATTCGTCTGTATTATGAATACCCTGGATAATTCCCGGTCCCTTGAACTCATGTATCGTTTTTTCTTCTGGTTTCCCGCCTCCGGATGGGGTGAATATGATAGACGCCTTTCCCGGGCCCGGCACGGCTATTTCTATGTTATCGTACACATCGCCATACGCGTGTCTTCCAATGATGATAGGTTTTTTCCATGTGGAGACGGAGGGCTTGATATTCTTTACAAAGATGGGTTTTCTGAACACCGTTCCATCCAGCATTGACCGTATTGTGCCGTTGGGGCTCTTCCACATCTCTTTCAGGTCATATTCCTTCACGCGGTCGGCATTCGGGGTTATTGTCGCGCATTTTATACCCACGCCATATTTCATGATGGCATTCGCCGCGTCGACTGTAACCCGGTCATCGGTTATATCGCGATTCTTTATGTGGAGGTCGTAATATTTGATGTCCATATCCAAAAATGGAAGGAGCAATTTGTTCTTTATTATCTTCCACATGATTCGTGTCATCTCGTCACCGTCCATCTCGACGACCGGTGTCTTTACTTTTATCTTTTCCCTCACAGTTTCTTCTCCATCCGCTATTTTACGGTAAGCTGAATTTTTTACGCCTTATTTCTTGAGTCTGACTTTCGATATTTGTCATTTCTCAGCTGCTAACGCGCCGCCCGCGAGGAGTATTTTTCTCTGTCTGTCGGACAGGTCGCACAGGACTTCAAATTCAGTCCCCTTTGTTTTATTTTTTACAATTATTGCCTTATCGGATTCTATTGTATTTCTGATGTCGGGGATCTCTATTTCGTCTCCCTGATCTATGGCGGCGTACGCGGCATCATTTTTAAATGTCAGGGGCATGATGCCGAAATTGATCAGATTAGCCGCATGAATTCTTTCGAAAGACCTGGCGATCACCGCTTTTACACCCAGATACTGGGGGCAGATTGCCGCGTGCTCTCTCGATGACCCCTGACCGTAGGAAACTCCCGCGACGATGATATTGTGCTTCCCGCCGCTTTTTATCCTGAGCGCTCTTTCATGAAATGTGCTGTCCACCCCCTCGAAAACGAATTCTGCGTATTTCGGTATATTGGAGCGATATTTCATCCTGAAACCGGCCGGCATTATATGATCCGTGGTGATTCTGTCCTCCACCTTTATTGTGACCTCACCTGAGATAGTGTCAGGCATGGGAACATGTGAAGGAGGTGTCCCGATATTGGGTCCCCTGCGTACGGTAATGGATGACGGGTCCGGGATATCTTCAGGGAATATTATCATCCTGTCGTCAATGATGAAGCGCTCCGGGACGCGGATTAGGGGATACTCGATCCCGAGATCACGCGGGTCTGTGATAACTCCCGTGATAACCGCTGCCGCTGCCGTTTCCGGACTGACAAGATAGACGCCGGCATCTGCCGTACCGGATCTGCCCGAAAAATTTCTGTTGGATGTTCTTAGAGATACCGCCCCCGAAGGTGGACTCTGGCTGTTTCCTATGCAGAACCCGCACGCGGACTCGGCGATTCTCGCTCCCGAGGACAGCAACTTTCCGAGGTAGCCATCCCTTGAAAGGTTTTCCAGCACCTGTTTTGAACCCGGCGCGATGACGAAGCTCACATCTGGATGCGCGATTTCTCCCCTCAGTATCTCCGCCACCGTTGAGAGATCTTTGTATGATGAATTTGTGCAGCTTCCGACACATACCTGATCAACTTTTATTCCGTTTATATCCTTTACTGTACGTATGTTTTCAGGACTGTGCGGTGTCGCGGCAAGGGGGACAATTTTTGACAGATCTATGTCGATTATCCTGTCATATTCAGCGTCCGCATCCGCTTTTAACTCAGTCCAGTCATTCTTTCTCTGCTGGGATTCCAGGAATGACAGGGTCATTTCATCACTTGGAAAGATGGAAGTGGTGACGCCGCATTCCGCACCCATATTTGCGATTGTCGCTCTTTCCGGTACCGTAAGTGAGGATAACCCGTTCCCTCCGTACTCAAAGACGCATCCCACATTGCCCTTTGTGGTAAACATTTCCAGAACCTTCAATATAATATCTTTTGCCGATACCCAGGGAGAAAGTTTTCCGATCAGGTTGATTTTGATTACCTGTGGACAGGTAAGATAAAAGGCCCCGCCGCCCATCGCGATGGCGACATCCAGGCCGCCCGCCCCGATCGCGAGCATCCCGATACCTCCTGCCGTCGGAGTATGACTGTCGGAACCAAGAAGCGTCTTTCCCGGCATCCCGAATCTTTCAAGATGAACCTGGTGGCAGATGCCGTTTCCCGCTCTTGACAGGTGAATTCCGTATTTTCCCGCGATATCCCGGAGATACTGGTGGTCGTCGGCGTTTTCGAATCCGATCTGTACAGTATTGTGGTCTATGTAACTTACCGACAGGTCGGTCTTCACTTCCGGGATATTCATGGACTCAAACTGGAGATAGGCCATGGTTCCCGTGGCATCCTGGGTGAGAGTCTGATCTATCTTTATTCCTGCTTCAGATCCGGGATTATAGCTTCCCGATATTAAATGGGCCTCTATTATCTTCCGGGTTATGGATTTTCCCATGCTGTTCTCCATTGTGCGGCGCTAAGGCCGCTACACTATACAACCTGTATGGCTATTTCAAGAGAAAGTTTGACGGCTTTGTGAGTTCACGTGCCTTTTCCAAAAAAATGCCTCACCTTCTCATAGAGAAAATGAGGCATGTGCTTCTGCCCAGTCTCTGGACTCAACCAGGTAATCAGAGACCTGCGGGGCTGCCGTGGTGATAAAAAAAGTCCCTTTACTTTATGAGCATACTGGACGCGTCAAGGGTTAGATGAGACAAGTCGGAGATTATCTCTGACGGCCCCTTCAGCGGCTTTATGCGGATGTCTGTTTTCTCGGGCTGTAGCTGCAGCGCGACATCGAACAAATCCTCTACGTCCGGAAGCGGAGATGGAATACCCTCCTTAAGAATTTCTTCATCGCGATGGATATGCATGCTGAACCACGCGTGGAAGGACTGCTCGTCGGCAAATTTCTTCAAGTCCGCAAGACATTCCCTCGTTGATTCGTCAAACTTGAGCCCGTCAATAATAACCATGTCAGGGTGAAATATATTCTGCCCTGTAAGATCCGCCATTCTTTCCTTGAGCCTCGGTACGCTGAAGCCCGCGACTCTGAAGGTCATTATAAATCTGTGCGGCAGCAGGAATTCCCAGAGCTGGTTTGCCTCCTCAACAGTGTGATCCTGCGCCAGATGGTTGAACAATTCCTTGTACCATAGTGTAATTTTGTCAACGGGATCATTCAGGCTTATATGAAGGACATTTCTATTCCTCAGCATGGTGTTAAGGGCAAGCTGAACCAAGAGAGCGGTTTTGCCTACGCCGGCCCGTGAAAGAACCGCGCCGAACTCACCATTTGAGATAATATCCGTTTCATCTCCCTGGATCCCAAGGGGATGCCTGGTGATAAGATCTTTTTTTAACATTATCATATTTCTATACCTTCTATACCTTCCATACGGCCTTCAGCCTGTTCTATTATATACCCTTCTTCTTTTTCGCCATCTTTTCAGCCAGATCTTCCGCTATTGACTGGGGGACAAGTTTGTAGAGCGCGAATTCCATGGTGAACTGGGCTTGTCCTTGTGTTGCCGATCTCAGGACAGTCGAAAATCCGAACATCTCTGCCAGTGGTACCTGTGCTTCAATCACGCACATGGGGCCATCATCCTGCGCGCCGACAATCATTCCACGGCGCTGGTTTAAAAGGCCCATGGCGGAACCCTGGAATTCGGTTGGTGTTTCAACAACAACCTTCATTATGGGTTCATGGATGACCGCTCTGGCTTTGGCATAAGCCTCCAGAAATGCGCCGCGCGCGGCTGCCTGAAATGCCATCTCTGAAGAATCCACACTGTGTGACGCTCCATCATTGATTACAACCCTTATACCGGTCACCGGAAATTCCATTCGGGGTCCTTTTGACATGCACGCGCGAAACCCCTTCTCACATGCCGGAATGAATTGTGTGGGGATAACTCCTCCCGTAATTTTGTTGTCGAATTCAAATTCCGCTTCCGTAACGGGCTCCATATATCCCGCGACCCGGCCGTATTGTCCCGACCCGCCGGACTGCTTTTTATGCGTGTAGTTAAACTCCGCTTTTCTGGTAATGGTTTCGCGATAGGCGACCCGGGGATTACCGGTTTCAACTTCGGCTCCATATTCGCGACGCATTCGCTCAACATAAACTTCCAGGTGAAGTTCGCCCATACCTTCAATGATGGTTTCTTTTGTTTCGTCATCGACGTAGGTCTTGAAAGTCGGGTCTTCTTTAGTAAATCGGTTCAGGGCCTTGGACATATTTACCTGTGACTGATTATCTACCGGAGAGATAGACAGAGAAATCACCGGATCGGCAACAAACATGGAGCTCATGGTCAGCGCTATTCCAGGTGACGCAAAGGTATCACCCGACGCGCAGTCAATACCGAAAAGAGCTCCGATGTAACCTGCGGGAATGGCCTCCATGTCCTCCATCTGATCGGCATGCATGCGGACAACGCGTCCAACCTTGACCTTCTTTCCCGTACGGGCATTAACTATGGTGGACCCTTTTGCAATAGAGCCCTGGTACACCCGGATGTAGGTAAGCTGGCCGTAAGGACCGTCTTCCAGTTTAAATGCGAGAGCCACCGCTGGATCTTCAGATCTGGATGAGAGAATAACTGTCTTTTCATCATTTTCCATGTCAAGAGCTTCGTTTTTCATTTCAGAAGGACAGGGAAGCAGTTGATTTACAGCATCAAGCAGGGGCTGAACGCCTTTGTTCTTATAAGCCGATCCGATGAGGACCGGTGTTATTTTCCGCGCGAGCGTTCCGATGCGTAGCGCGTTTATAATAAGTTCTTCCGGGATTTCCTTCTCTTCGAGAATGGCTTCAGTAAGTTCATCTGAGAACATCGATGCGGCGTCGATCAATTCTTCCCTCTTGGCGATGGCTTCCTGTGTGAGAGCGTCCGGTATTTTTTCAATACGAATATCCTCTCCATTTTCACCATCGAAATAGACCGCCTTCATTGAGATCAGGTCTATAACTCCCTGAAAATTGTTTTCGAGTCCGATGGGTATCTGTATGGCAAGCGCGTTGTGTCCTAGTTTCAATCTGAGCTGATCGATAACATGAGAAGGATTCGCGCCGCTGCGATCGCATTTGTTTATAAAGGCGATGCAGGGGACCTTATAACGCTTCATCTGCTGATCGACTGTAATCGACTGTGACTGCACTCCACCCACCGAGCACAGAACAAGGACAGCCCCATCGAGTACCCGGAGAGAACGTTCAACCTCTACTGTAAAATCGACGTGGCCGGGAGTATCGATTATGTTAATCTCATGCTCTTTCCATTCACAGAATGTTGCCGCCGAGGCTATTGTGATGCCACGCTCCTTCTCGAGCTCCATGGAGTCCATAGTGGCTCCGACGCCGTCCTTCCCCTTTACGTCATGAATTGCGTGAATGCGTTTTGTATAAAAGAGGATTCTTTCTGTCAGTGTTGTTTTGCCCGAATCAATATGAGCGCTGATGCCTATGTTTCTTACTTTTCTGTCGTCCATTCCTGCTTTCCCTGTATATAAATAATAAGTATGAAGCTGTTTCCAGCAAATAACCCCCCTGACAGCGACTCGTCATATGGGGGGTCCGTAATTGTCAATCGTATTTTAATTGCGGAAGGCGGCGGATATAGTATATTAAATAACCCCTGTCAAGGGTTATTTTTAATACCGTTGCTTGCAACGGTGTGGGTTATTAATCTTTAATGTTGAGAGCTTCTTTAACCAACTTCATCTCTTTATCATAGCCAACCAGTTTGTTCAGCATGATCTTCTGTGTCATGACAGGGCCTGCGCCATGGTAGGTGCCAACTCCATGCAGTCCGGATGTCCAGTTTTGAATTACCTTGGTTACTTTCATGATATTTTCAGCCCCGGCAGGAGAGCCAAAACCCAGATATTTTTTCACATAATCCTTTGTTTCAGGGTTCTTGAGTTCTTTCATGGAAGGAAGCGTTACCGTTAGACCACCGCCTATATCCCCGGCAAGCTCCAGTACTCTCCAGAAAGCATGGCACACATTTAATTTGGAAACATTGCCCATTATTTCGTTTGGAAGAAATGCGCCTGATCCCACCGGATCTTCACACCCTAAAGTGGCCGATGTTAAACCGCATGCCCTGGCGGTTTCTCTTAATACTACCATCTCCAGGATTTCATCGTTAATATGAGTTGCTTTTTCCATTCCCTTATATTCCTGCAACAGTTTGCATGCGCCGATGATAATATTCATAAACCCTACCTTACACGTACCACCGCATGTCATTCTGTGAGTCCTTGCAAATTTCTCAACCAGCTTGCCTGAGTATTCCAGTTCGCCACAGTGAAAGACCCTTTCCCAAGGTACGAAAACATTGTCAAAAACTACCATGCTGGTTTCTCTCTGTCCGAATACAGGATTCCCAAGCTCGTATATATCATCCGCTTGTTCCCTCTCCGCAGATTCAGGAGTGTATTGACATATATAGGTGATCCCTTCGGTATCGGCAGGAATGGCAAAGGCAACGGCGTAATCTTCCTCTCCGGCATAATGAGCCATCTGTGGCAGAATAACTATTTCATTGCCGGCATAAGCTCCCGATATGTTTATCTTGCACCCGTTAACCACAATACCATCCGATTTTTTCTCCACTACTTTCAGGGAAAGATAAGGATCAGACCAGTCTTTAAGTTCCTCGTCTCTCAGTCCCCTTGGTTCTGTGAGAGCACCGGCCACGGACAGGTCATTTTCCTGTACATATTTGAGATATTCCTGAAATCGCGGGAAATATGATGTGCCTAACTTCTGATCCATCTCCCATGTATTGGCCCAGAGTGAATGAAAGGTATCCAATCCCACACACCTGTAGATGCAGGTTCCCAGATTTTCCGCGGTAAAGGTACCCGCATTCGCCTTATCTACCAGATCTTCGATGCTTTGAGATACATGGGTATATCGGTTGATCCTCTCGTTTGTCAGAGGGGAGATTGTGGTCATAATATCCTGATATCTGGGATCAAGTGCCCACTCGTAACTTGCCTTGTTGGACTCTACCACGGTTCTTGTCACCGGATTGCTCAAGATATTTTCGATTTTCTTTCCATTCATAAAGACCCTTGGTTTCATCCTTTTGATACTTTCAATAAATTCTTCCGCGGTTCTTAATGCCATGACATGTCTCCTTATTTTCTGTTTTTGACGAAGAACGGAACAGTTATACCGGCCCAGATGAGTAATTTCCCGGCGAAGGCTCTTCCCGATTTTCTATTTCTTTCCCAGTTCCTTTGATTTCTTTGTCGCGGCTTTTACTGCCGCCGCGAGCGTTTCTCTGATTTTTCCGGCCTTGAGTGCCTTTATGCCTTCTATTGTGGTACCGCCGGGGGATGTTACCATATCTGTGAGCTGGGTCGGCGTCTTGTCTCCGTTGAGGCAGAGCTTGGCAGCGCCTAACATGGTCTGAGCCGCTAATTTCAATGCGGTCTCGGCTTCAAGCCCCTGGCTGACGCCTGCGTTTGCAAGCGCGTCTATGATAATAAATCCATAAGCGGGACCACTTCCGCTTAGCCCGGTGACCGCATCGATGAGTTCTTCTTTAACGACAACGGTGACTCCGACGGAATCGAATATCCGTCGGGCTGTGGCGATATCGTTGTCCGTGGCGTTTTTCCCGCCGGCAAGGGCCGCCGCACCTTCGCCTATGAGGGCGGGAGTATTCGGCATTACCCTGACTGCGCGGGTTTTTTCGCCCAGGTGTTTCTCTATAAATCCGAGGGTAATGCCCGCCGCAATGGATATAATAAGTTTATCCCCGATAGCGCCTGCTATGTCCTCTAATACCTTTTCCATATTTTGGGGTTTTACCGCCAGTATAACAATGTCAGAAGTTTCTATGGCCCCTGAAATATTCTTCGACACGCTTACGTGATATCTATTCTTAAAATAAGCAAGCCGTTCCTCCAGTATGTCGTGTATGGCTATATCCTCTGCCTGTGCCAAGCCGCTCGAAATTATTCCTCCGGCTAGCGCTTCGCCCATGTTTCCTCCGCCTATGATACATATTTTCTCCCCCGGCATTTCTGTGCGATGACCTCCCTGTTTGTAGATTATATAAAATCAGTTATGTTCCGGGAAGCATAACTCTTTCCGTCCTTCCGGGAAACATAAACCTTGACTTTTAAAACAGCAATTACTATTCATAACCTATTTTAATGTAAAGGGGAAGAGATGTTTGTATTAGGAAATTTCATAGAGGCGTTTGCCAGGATTGTTAACATTGGACTTAACATATATATGTGGCTCATCATCATAAGGGCCCTGATCTCCTGGGTCAATCCCGATCCATATAATCCGATAGTCCGGTTTTTATATAGAGTCACCGAACCTGTGCTCTACCAAGTCAGGAGATTGATTCCGCTGAGAGGCCTTGGCATGGATTTTTCCCCGATTATTGTGATTTTGATAATTGTGTTTCTGCAGAGTTTTCTTGTAAATACCCTGCTGCAGGTCGCGGCTAATCTCAGGTAGCAGAGCTTATGAAAATTACGTCTTTGGATATAAACAACCAGATTCAGCTCTCGATATGTGAAGCAAGAGGGGACCATGATTCCGGTCAGTGAGACAGAGAATGGTATTGTATTCAATATCAGAGTCATTCCGCGCGCGTCAAGATGTGAGCTTGCGGGTGTTCAAGGTGACGCCCTGAAGATCAGGATAACGGCACCCCCCGTTGAAGGCGCGGCCAACAAAGAGTGCATAAAATTCCTTTCAGGCATGCTTGGTGTAAAGAAATCTCAGATAACAATCATAGCCGGGCACAAATCAAAAAACAAAAGAGTTTCAATTTCCGGTATAAGCAGAAGAGACATTGAGAGAGTGGCGTAAAAAAGGACACAAGAAATTTTTATCTTGACAACCGGTTCCAAGTATGTTTCTATAAACAGAAACAATTGACGGGGGTTATCTTAATGATGTGTCCGGTAGTAGAAAACAGATTTTTCTGGTGGTGGCAGGTCTGTCAGGATCTGTCCACGTAGATGTCGAAGTGTTCGCCGGCCGTGGATGGAATTTTCCACGGTTTTTTATTCAGCCATAAAAAGCCATGGGATTTTCTCATGGCTTTTTTGTTTCTGTCACGCCATCAGATTTGGGCGGAATGATATTTGAGCCCTGTTTAGTGAATTTTAGTCAATTTTGCAAAGGAGGAGATGTTATGAGACAGACAAAGATATTTTTAGATGAAAGTGAAATCCCGAAGCAATGGTACAACATTCAGGCCGATATGCCGACTCCCATGAATCCGCCTCTCCATCCGGGGACAGGGAAGCCCCTGAGTCCCGATGACATGGCGGCAATTTTTCCAATGAACCTTATCGAGCAGGAGATAAGTACGGAGCGCTGGATCGATATCCCTGAAGAGGTACTGGAAAAATATCTTCTATGGAGACCAAGTCCTTTATACCGGGCGTACAACTTTGAAAAGCTTCTGGATGCACCGGTAAAGATCTATTACAAAAACGAGGGAGTGAGTCCGGCTGGTTCTCACAAGCCGAACACCGCTGTCGCTCAGGCGTATTATAATAAGGCATTCGGGATAAAAAAGATTTCAACTGAAACAGGCGCCGGTCAGTGGGGGAGCGCCCTGAGTATGGCCTGTAATATGTTCGGTCTTGAATGCAGGGTGTTTATGGTAAGAGTCAGTTATGATCAGAAACCATATCGGCGGCTGATGATGCAGACATGGGGCGGAAAATGTTTTCCCAGTCCAAGCAACTTGACGGAGACGGGAAGAAAAATCCTTGCCGAAAACCCTGATTCACCGGGAAGCCTCGGTATTGCCATAAGCGAAGCGATTGAAGATATGATGAGGCAGGAAGATGCACGCTATTCCCTCGGAAGTGTTCTGAACCATGTCCTCTTGCATCAGACAATTATCGGGCAGGAAGCCCAAAAGCAAATGGAAAAGATTGGTGAGTATCCCGATGTTGTAATCGGTTGCGCCGGCGGAGGAAGCAACTTTGCCGGTTTGTGCTTGCCTTATGTCAGAGATAAGATTCACGGTAAAGATATATCAATCATTGCCGCCGAACCCTCGTCATGCCCGACCATAACCCGTGCGCCCTTTGCTTACGACTTCGGCGATCTTGCAATGACAACGCCTCTACTCCCCATGCACAGTCTCGGTCACGATTTTGTTCCCGCCCCGATTCACGCCGGCGGCCTGAGATATCATGGCATGGCGCCGATTATCAGTCACCTTGTTAAAGAAAATAT
>JAGGXJ010000085.1 GCA_021163105.1 Syntrophobacterales bacterium | reverse complement strand
TATTAGATTTCATGGCTATGCTCCTCTTTTGATTTTTGTTAACCAACTGCTTATTGGCTTAAATCAAAATGAGTATAGCCTTTTTAATTTTCATTCAAGGCTTACTGCAATATAGCAAGCTCTGTGGGGCACAGAGGCCCCACGCTACTTTTAGATAGTAATGCAGGTTGGACTGAGACACGAAATCCAACGGCACGAAACCCAACTGTTTTGTTGGGTTTCGCTTTGCTCAACCCAACCTACGACTTTCCTTTGTAGTTTCTCAGCATTTCACTTGACCCCTCGAATCCTTTTAGCAAAAAGGTTTTTGTAGCTTTTTTGAGAGAAATGTATTAAGGGTTTCAAAATGATACTGGATAGGGTTTCTCGGGGAAGCAACGCAAGAGGGGTTGTGTGACCAGGTATCCGGTTTCGCGTGTTTTTCAGCTTTTTAACATTTTAACCTTAAGGAGGGCGGGAACTTATGGCAAATGCAATCAAGTATGAGGATAAAGTCTGGCTGAAGTCGTATGAAGAGGGAGTTCCAGAATTTGTTGATTATGAGGAAATATGCATGCCGGACATTCTTGACCGGTCGGCGCGTGACTTTCCTGAAATGGACGCGCTTATTTTTCAAGGGTATAAGATAACTTATAAGGGTCTCAAGGAGATGGTGGACCGTTTCGCGACCTGTCTTACGGCCTTTGGTGTGGAAAAGGGGGATGCCGTCGCGATACTTCTACCCAACCTGATTCCCTGTGTCGCGGCCTACTTCGCCGTCCTGAAGGTTGGAGGGATAGTGGTCATGAATAATCCCCTCTACTCGGATGTCGAGCTTGAGCATCAGTTTAACGATTCCGGTTCAAAGGTGCTTATAACCCTTGATCTCCTCGGAAACCGAATGATCGATCTTCGTCCGAAGACAAAAATCAAACAAATTGTCTATACCTCGATAGGGGACTATCTTCCCTTTCCCACGAACATTTTATTTCCACTTGTGGCGAAGAAAAAGAAACTGGCCGCGGATGTTAAAGAGGCGGCGGAAGTCTATAAGTGGAGGGATTGTATCGCGAAATATGCACCCAATCCACCTTCCGTAGAGATCGATTTTGAAGGTGTGGCGATGTACCAGTATACCGGCGGCACGACAGGGGTTTCCAAAGGGGTTATGCTCACCCATGCCAACCTGAGCAAACAGGTGCAACACCTGGCCGCGTGGTTTCCCAAATTTGGCAAAGGGACAGAGCGAATGCTGGGAGCTCTTCCCTTCTTCCATGTTTTCGGCCTGTCCACGGCAATGAACTTTTCCGTGTATATGGGATGGACCGATATCCTGGTTCCCAAACCCCAGCCGGAACCGTTGCTTGAAACCATCGGCAAATTCAAACCTACCTTTGCGCCGCTGGTGCCTACTATGTATATAGGAATGCTTAACGACCCCGGCATCAAGAAGACGGATATGAGCTGCATAAAGGGCTGCTTCTCCGGGAGCGCACCTCTTCCGGTTGAGGTAATCCATGATTTCGAAAAGGTTACAGGAGCCGTTATCGTTGAGGGATTCGGGATGACCGAAACCACGCCAGTTACGCATATAAACCCGTTTGCCGGTGGGGCGCGCAAGGTTGGGAGCGTTGGGCTTCCCATCTCCGATACACTCTGCAGGATTGTCAATTTGGATGACGGTGTGACGGATATGCCGATAGGCGAGCCGGGAGAACTTATCATCAAAGGGCCGCAGATTATGAAGGGTTACAAGGGTATGCCTGATGAAACGGCGAACACCCTGAGAGACGGCTGGTGTTATACAGGGGATATCGCAACGATGGATGATGAAGGATATTTCTACATCGTGGACCGCAAGAAGGATATGATCATATCGGGTGGGTTTAATATCTATCCGCGTGACATTGACGAGGTGTTCTATGAGAACCCGAAGGTACAGGAGGCCTGTTCCATAGGAATTCCTGATCCGAAAAGGGGAGAAAACATCAAGGTCTTTGTGGTGTTAAAAGATGGTGAAAGCGCTACGGCGGAAGAGATGATAGAGTTCTGCAAGGGCAAACTGGCCACATTTAAACTTCCGACGGAGGTAGAGTTCCGCGAAGAGCTTCCCAAAACCAATATTGGTAAAATTCTCCGCAAGGACCTGAGAAAAGAGGAGCTGGAGAAGAGAGAAAAATAGAATATAAGGAAATATGTATGAAGATTCGGGCGGGACGTGTTCCCGCCCGAATTAGTTTAAGGGTGTCTGTGGGCCGGAGGGACAATGACCAGAATATTGATTGTTTATCATTCACAGACGGGGAATACCGAAAAGATGGCCGGGGCGGTTACAGAAGGGGCGGCGAGCATAGAGAACACGGAGGTGATTCTGAAAAAGGCGAAGGATACATCTCTGGAGGATCTTCTCAGTTGTGATGGACTCGCGATCGGAACTCCGGAAAACTTCGGGTACATGTCCGGTGCCGTCAAGGACTTTTTTGATCGTACCTTTTATCCGGCGGAGGGAAAGGCTTTCAGAAAACCCTATGTTGTTTTTATCAGCGCGGAGAACGATGGAACAGGGGCCCTGAGCAGCATCGAGCGTATTGCCCTCGGGTATCAGTTTAAGAAGGTTTATGAGCCTGTTGTTGCGAGGAATTCAAAGGGAGGAGTAACCGACGAGATCCTCGCGCAGTGCCGGGAGCTGGGCCAGGTTATTACCGGCGGTTGTGAGGCGGGAATCTACTGAATAGGGTTCAAAGATTCCGAGGTCCAACAAGAATAGATTCCCTCTTTGTAGTTTTTCAGTCTTTCACTCGAACCCTTGACCCCTTGGCCCCTCGAATCCTTATAATTGGGTCAAGATAATCGCTCGGGTTTTCATATCCGAGAAGCAGAAGAATTGTCGAGGCGATGTTGCCTAACCCCGGGTCCGGGATTCCGGCAAGTTCGTAGCGATTGGTGTCAGGGCCATGGATAATGAAGGGCACCGGATTCAGTGTGTGACTTGTCTGAGGCTTATATTCTCCGCCTGCTCCCATTAGGGGTTTGCCGGTCTTTTTATCCACAGCTATCATTTGTTCGCAGTTTCCGTGGTCAGCAGTTATTATAACCGTGCCCCCCAGCTTGTCTGCCGCTTCAATCAGCCTGCCCACCGCCCTGTCCACGGCTCTCACGGCTTCTACCGCCGCCCGGAGCGATCCGGTGTGTCCCACCATATCACCGTTTGGAAAATTAAGACGAAGAAATTTAAATGCACCGGATTGCAGAGCCGCAATTGTTTGAGATACTATCGCATCGGCCTTCATCTCCGGCGCCTGGTCAAAAGGCACGCGGTCAGATTCGATCTCCACCCATTTTTCGATCTTCCCGTTAAACTTGGCGGAGTTGTTACCGTTCCAGAAATAGGTTACATGGCCGAATTTCTGCGTTTCACTTATGGCATATTGCGAAACGCCGTTTTTTGCCAGGTACTCTGACAATGTGCGATCAATGGCGGGCGGCTCGACGAGATATTCCGGCGGCATCCGCGTATCTGCGTCATACTCAAGCATTCCGGCATATATGACATCGGGGCGGTGGTCGCGTTTAAACCCCTTGAAATTGTCTTCAACAAACGCGCGGCTGATCTCAATCGCCCGGTCACCCCGGAAGTTAAACAAGACTACTCCATCTCTGTCTCTGATTTGAGTGAGGGGTTTGTGCGGGTTATCGGGATCGTGGATTACCCAGTGTGAAAGGTACTGATCATCAACAGTTTCTTTAGCGCGTAGTTTTCTGATGGCTGTGAGACTGTCTGGAAACAGAGGTCCAACACCCAGAGTGTGAGCATTATAGCCCCTTTCGACGATGGACCAGTCTGCCTCGTAGCGGTCCATGGTGGTTACCATCCGGCCCCCTCCGGAGGCAACAAAATACAGGCGTCTTTTGTCCGTCTCCATGGCATGTGCGCGCAGTGACCAGAGATAGTCCTCCAACTCACCGAAATAACGAAGGGCGCTCAAAGGAGGCACATCCCGTCCGTCCAGGAGGCCGTGCACATATACTTCCTCCACACCTTTCCTGTCGCATTCCCCTATCAGCGAGGTGAGGTGCGATATGTTACTGTGAACATTTCCGTCTGATATTAGACCTATGAAATGCACAGGAGTTTTTGCTGCCAGTGAATTGGAGATAATCTTCTTCCAGGTTTTTCCCTCGAAGAGGCTGCCACTTTCGATCGCATCCTCTACAAGTTTCGCTCCCTGCGCGAATATCCGGCCGGCCCCCATGGCATTGTGTCCTACTTCGCTGTTTCCCTGGTCTCTGTCCGAGGGCATGCCCACAGCCGTTCCATGCGCCTTGAGTCGGGTTACTATCTTTTCGTCCTTCATAAGACGGCACAGATTTCGCGGGGCTGCGATATCGACGGCATTTCCGGGGTACCCGTCCTTTTCTCCCCGGTACAGGCCCATGCCGTCCATTATGATCAGGAGCAGGGGTCCCTTTACGCCTTCGTAGTCGGACAATCTGTTCAGTTTAAAATTCATTGCAGCCTTCTCGATAGATTTTTGTTAGGTTTCGTACCTTAACCCAACCTACAACT
>JAGGXJ010000091.1 GCA_021163105.1 Syntrophobacterales bacterium | reverse complement strand
GTGTATTATATAAGAAAGGTGGCATTTACATTGATATAAAAACCGAATTGAAGGTTCCATTGATTCGGGTTATCAAACCTGAAGATGAATGTTTACTAGATAAACCACGCGTAGATTATGAGATCTATAGAATAGAAAATAATACACCCACTCATGAACAATGGATGCTTTTTTTCTCAAAAAATCATCCCTATCTTGAAACCATGATTAACATGATGACCCGGAATATTCTTGATGATTATATCCCCGATGTACGGTCTTTACATTCGGTCTCCTCTTATTCCAAACTCGTAACACTCCATCTTACCGGCCCTGATGCTTTTACATACGCGATTAATCAAAGCATCGCCGCGAGTGGTATTAGACACAGAACTGTCAACTACGAAAGAATCTCGTATATTACTAATTCCAAAGGGCTTGCTCAACTCTATGAACAGAGTGACAGTACACATTACAGCAAAGTTAATGAAAGCATATTTATCTAAGAGGAAAATATCGACTGACGTTTATCTTTCATAGCAATGGTAAGAGATTGATGCATAGCCCCTGAGTCTGCAACGAATTGTATTGAAAAAATGACGTGATATTTTTCCATCTTGCAATATTTTGTTGCGGGAGTTTTTTGAGCAAAAAAGATCGTGGTGGTATCTGCTCATATAATAACCATATGTTTCGAATTCTGAAAAAGAACTCGACTCGTTTTGATCTATCGTATTCAATATTATTTCATACCATTTCCGGATGGTATCGATTTTCTCAATCTTGGCTATAATTTCGTCAATAATGCCTGTATTGAAAATCATATAATTGGAAATGAATGATGGCTGCTTTTTCGGTAAATACCCGAAGAGTTTCTCATATGTTTTGAAATAAGGCATATGATACTGATCACCTCTGTGAAAAACGTATTTATCCCTATGGAATAATATCGCTGGCTGAATAAATATTGTATCTGCGTCAACGACAACATAACTGTTTGTTGTTGAATATTTTCGTGCTTCCCACTTCAGAAATTGCTGAAAATACCAGCCAGTGCGATCTCTACCGTTACATATTATTTGTGGCATTTCCGTAAGGGCCAGACCCTCGAATACCGATGACTCGTGGATATGATGCAATCCATATTCTGTCAGCAGGTCGGAAGAAATGTCATCTGATATGACAGTTATTCTATTTGATCTCGGCCGCAAATATCTCAATATCGATTGGACGCACAACGGCAAGGCAAGGATGTCTTTTTTATGGAAAGTTATAAAAACATCGATTTTCGATTCTTCTTCTTGGATCAGTTTTCTCAATCTGTCTCCCGAAAATGTATCCTCTGTCCATAACAGTCAGGTTTCAATGAATGAAGTCCACATGGGCTGTAATGAGTTATCGCTTTCGAAATTTAAAAAAGATTTCCTGATGCGCGCTTTCATTCATAAAACCATACAGGCTCCTATAATCCATCTGGAATCCTTTTTCCCACTGGTCTAACAAATAATCCTGATGTATATTTCCATATAAGTTTCTATTTTCTGTTTGCACCTTGTTACAGGGAATGTTTACTATGCGTGACTTTTTGTAAGCCACTCCCTTCCGAAACAAGAAAAACCTACGAAATTTCTGTAACTGGTCTTCAAGAGTATTCGGCGCTGAAAACTCGGTCGATTGTATCATTGTGGCAATTTCCTGAGTGAAGAAAAAATGCCCATCTAAAGAAAGGGGATATGACCAGTCATGAGCGCCTTGATCCCATTGCCATGTTATTTTGTCCTTATCTTTTATGATATCCGGCATTAATTCGGGCAATGGTTGCCCTTCTTGAACTGTATAACACTTTTTTAAGTTCATTCCCATTCGCAATGTGGGCACGAATTTATCAGTATCGAATTTAGTAAAATCCTTAACGTCAAAATCCTCGACAAAGATCACATCGTCTACCAGGAAAAAAACCTTTTCCGAATGTACTGATGTAAGTAGTGTAATCAGATTACTGCGGAATGAATTGTCGGAATCCTGTCTTATAAATAAAACATCACTATTAAGAAAGAGTCCCCTGACTTCATCATATGCCTTTCGATGCGCCGGTGTTGATGTGTGATATAAAATATGAATCGGTACAGGTGAAGCAACTTTTTCCAGGTAAGAAGATATAAGCGCGTGTAGCTGCAAGGCTCTGTCTTTAGAGAAAACAATACATTCCGCGGGATGTATGCCGGATAGCGGAACATATTTTATGCGTGATTCGTAAAGTTTTGCAAAAGCATTTCTTTCCCACTTTTCCTCATATTTCTGAAGTGTGAGGCCAATTTTTTTCAGCACAAGGTTGATGGTTGAATATATATATTTCCGCATATGTTTTTGTCTTAGCAGTATTTGAATATCGTTTTGATTTTTGACATCAATTCATGTCTTAATCGTCCCCCGAACCGGGGTCCTGCACGATAGAAATCTCTTTGACGACGGCATGCATCTGCAAAGTGAGCATTTTCCGGATAAGAAAGAGGGCTTGGCATGTCCCCTGCACCCCTTAACGCGGCTTCAAAAACATTTGCCGCCGCCTGATAATTTTGAGACCGATCCAGTTTTGAATAGTAGGTTAAGGGAGTTTGTCGAAAAACCACGTAAGGTTCAGGAAATGCACATATCTCTCCAAGAACGCCGACTCGTAACCATAACTCATAGTCATCGCCTATAGGAGGATTAAGGCTTTCATTATACAGTCCTGCTTGTTCGAGTGCTGTTCTCCTTAATATTGCAGATGAATGGATTAGATAATTTTGTCGAAGCAACTCCGTATATTTGATCTTTTCCTTTATATTTTTTTTAAAATATAAAGGGCATTCATCCCATTTTCCTGTTCCCGTCCAGCGAAAGGCGTTACATCCCAGCAGCACGCAATCAGGATAACTGTCCAGAAATCCTACCTGTTTTCCCAGCTTCTCCGGTAACCACAGATCGTCGTCGTCAAGAATCGCAACGTACCTGGCATTTCCCATGCGAATGCCGCGATTCCGCGGGGCAGCAGGAAATCCCACATGTTCTCCGGGCAGATATTTAAAGCGATCGTCTTCCAGAAAAGGCTTTACGGCTTCAAATGTCTCTCCTGTCTCCCCGTCTTCGACAATCCAGCATGTCCAGTTAGAATAGGTTTGTCCGGCAACGCTTTCAAGGGCTTCCTTCAGAAACTTAGGCCTATTATAGGTGGCAATAATTATATCTACTTTCATTTATTCCCCGAACAGAAAAACCGTTTCTCGCAACAGATTAACAGGAAAACCACTATTTTAATCAGATTATAACTGTGATATATTGTTATATTTATAACATGATTCAGGTGGTTTTATCAAACAATGAATGAAAAGATACCTCTTTCAGTAGCCATTATTACGAAGGATGAGTCAGATAACCTGCCTGCCTGTCTTGCAAGTGTCCGATTCGCGGATCAGGTCGTCGTGGTGGATTCCGGCAGCATAGATGATACTGTGAAGATTGCCTCCAATTTCGGGTGTGATGTATTTGTCGAAAAGTGGCGCGGGTTCGGCCCGCAGAAACAGCTCGCTATAGACAAATGTAAACACCTATGGGTGCTTGTTCTTGATGCCGATGAGAGAATACCTCCTGAAACCGCCATGGTTATTGGAGATATTGTGTCAAGAGGGGTGGAAGATGTGGCCGGTTACAGTCTCCCACGGAATAACTGGTTCCAGGGCCGCTGGATCAAGCATCTCTGGGGTGGAGACCGGATTGTCAGACTTTTTCAGAAAGAGCTTGGTCGAATGACTCCTGCAGCAGTCCATGAGTCGGTGGAAATCAGCGGAACAGTGAAGGCGCTGGATGCACCCATTGAGCATTTTACAGAGAGCGATCTGGGCAGGATTCTTATCAAGATCAACCATTACTCAACACTTGGTGCCCAAGAAGCCTTTCGTGAAGGCAGAAAGGCAACGATCTGGTCAGCTTCATTCCGGGCAATCCTGGCGTTTCTTCAGAGCTACTTTCTGAAGCTTGGAGTTCTTGACGGAGCTCAGGGATTTACTCTTTCTATTACTGATTCGGTCAACAAGTTTTTTAAATATGCCAAGTTGAGCGAGTTGCACAAACAGTCCAATCTGTCAGACCGGAAAAGTTAGGAACCCTGCCGCATGGATATCACCATTGTTATAGTCAACTGGAACACAAAGAACCTTTTGCGCAATTGCCTGAAATCCGTTTACCAGACAGTCATGGATATAACCTTTGAGATTATTGTGGTGGACAACGCCTCTCATGACGGCAGTGCTGCCATGGCCGCGAAAGAGTTTCCCGGCGTCAGAATAATAGAAAACAGTGAAAACCGGGGATTCGGAGCAGCCAACAACCAGGCGTTTGCTGTCATGAAGGGACGCTACGCCCTTTTGCTCAATACCGATGCTGTTCTGACCGAGAATGCTGTCCATGAACTATTTGTCTTTATGGAAAATGACGAGGAAGCGGCCATGACCGGCGGGCAACTTTTGAATCGGGATGGAAGCAGACAGAATTCAATAGCGAATTTTCCCACCATTTTTACCCTTCTCATGAATATATCCCTTCTTGAATATCTGTTTCCCGGAAAATACCCGAGCAAGAGATACGAGCACAAAGGACCCCTTGAAGTTGAGTCGGTTGTCGGTGCCTGTGTACTTGTGCGCAAAAAGGCCATGGATGAAGTGGGGGTGTTTGATGAGCGCTACTTTTTCTTCTTTGAAGAGACAGACTGGGCCTGTCAGATGTGTTCCGCCGGCTGGAAGGTCTATCATGTTCCTTCCGCCATGATCTACCATTTGCAGGGCAAAAGCATTGGAAGAAATATTCGTTCCCGAATAGAGTTTTATCGATCCAGGTACAAGTTTTTCAGCAAATGGAGGGGACGTTCATATAATGTTGCGGTCTCCATTGTTATTTTTGTCAGGCTGATTATAAACTGGCTTCTGACATCCGTTGGAGGCATCCTGACTGCCGGCATGAACAGGGCGATCAGGGACAAATGGGTCGTATATTCACGGCTTATTCTATGGCACCTGAATGGTTGTCCATAGTAGATTACGATCCAGGGCTGCTACCTTAATTGCTTGTTTTATCGCCTGCTTTCAGTGCTAATGTCTCAATTCTCGCTCAAGAACAACAGATCATAAGGCAGGATAAACTCATACTCTTTACCCTGCTCCTGCCTGTCCAGATTGACGAGAAATGGTGTGCGCGCCGGGTACATATCACAGAAGGTTTTTAGTCCGAGAAAATCCTCACGCTTCAGGCTTTCTTTATATTTAATTTCTATCGGTATCTGCTTGCTGATAAAATCCAGGATAATGTCCACTTCATGCCTGTTCTTGTC
>JAGGXJ010000151.1 GCA_021163105.1 Syntrophobacterales bacterium | reverse complement strand
CTGCGGTTCGGATCACTCGATGATAGAGAGCAGAAATCTGAAGGATGGGACCATAATCGGGCATGAAGTAAGCGGCACAGTTGCGGATATGGGAGCGCGGGTAGCCGGTACATCTGTTGGGGACAGGGTTATCATCCGTCCCACATATTGCGGGAAATGCCGAGAATGCAGGATGGGGAAACCATATCTGTGCCAGGTTGACAGACGCACCATAGGTCTCGGTGATTTCCCGGGAGGCTTTGCCGAATACCTCAAGGTGGACCCCCGGATGCTGATCCCGATTCCGGAAGGAGTGGATTCGCAGAATGGAGCGCTTGCCGAGGCCTTTGCGGCATCTCTGCACGGGATACGCTGTTCCGGAAAAGAGGGAGGATCGGCGCTGGTAATAGGGGGTGGTTCAATAGGGCTTGCTCTTGTCAGATTGTTAAAGATTATGGGTTTTGGCCCAATCGCTCTGTCCGAGCCTGTGGAAAAAAAGAGAACTCTCGCAATCAGTTTAGGGGCAGATATGGTTGTGGACCCGTTTAACGAAAATCTGATTCTGAGGGTAATGGATGAAACAGATGGCGCCGGGTTTGATACAGTATTTGAGTGTTCCGGACTCGGGGAATCTGTTCAGACGGCTGTAAATGCCGCGGCGAATGGCGGGACCATTTGTGTAGTAAGTATCATCATGCGAAACATTGAGATTATGCCTGTCACGCTCAATTTTAAAGAGGTCTGGCTTACGGGGTCATACTCGAACACACATGCGGAAAACATCCGGTGTCTTAAATGGATGTCTGAGGGGAAAATAGACGGAAGGCCGCTTATCACGGATCACATAAGTCTGGATGACCTGCCCCTTGTATACAAAGAACGTATAGATACCGGCAGGGCAATAAAGGTAATGCTGAAGATAGGGGAAGAGTTTTGATTTCTGAGATGATGAACGGCTATATGGGACGGATACTGAAGGTGGATCTGAGCAGCGGCGCCGTCGAGAAAATACCGCTTGACGCAACTTTCGCCCGGATGTTTCTGGGAGGCAACGGTTTTGCGGCGAAGTTTGTATATGACCTGGTTCCCTGTACAGCGGACCCCCTTTCTGAGGAAAATATTGTGGTTTTTGCGACAGGTCCATTCAATGGATCGCCGGTATGGGGCACAGGGCGGGGGCACGTAGCCGCGATATCTCCCCAGACTGGGATGTTCTGTGATTCCAATTTCGGTGGTGATTTTGCCTCAATGTTGAAGAAAACCGGTTTCGACGCCGTGATTCTTTCCGGCAGGGCTTCATCTCCGGTCTATGTTTCGATAAATGACGAAGGTGTATTCGTCAAAGACGCTGAAGATCTCTGGGGAAAAACAACAGGTGAAACCCACAGACTTCTTGTTGAAAAAGAGGGCGGAAAAGCAGAGAGCGCGGTTATCGGACCCGCGGGAGAAAACGGAGTTATATTTGCTGGCATTATGTGCAGCGGATCGCGTGTGAGCGCAGCCGCGCGGGGAGGCATTGGATCTGTATTAGGTTCAAAGAATTGCAAAGGAGTTGTTGTAAAGGGTGCAGGAAAAGCAGAGATTGCCGATCCTGATGCCCTCAAATCCTACCTGAAGACGTTATTCCCGGATGTGAGAAAAAAAACCGCTGTGCTGAGTAAAATGGGAACCCCCTTTCTTGTCGACATGATCAACTCAAAAGGGATGCTTGGCACCCATAATAATATGCGAGAAACCTTTGACCGCGCGTACGAAATCAGCGGAGAACTTATACTGAAAAAGTATATCAAAAAGAGCGTTGCCTGTCATGGATGCCCGGTGGCGTGCGGTAAACTTGTTCCGGTGCCGGACGGAGAATTCGCTCACTTGGATGTAAAAATGCCGGAATATGAGACCCTCTACGCTATGGGGTCAATGCTTGATAATGACGATATTGTGTCGATCTTCAATGGCAATACCATGTGTGATGAGATGGGGATGGACACCATCAGTTTCGGTGTGACCCTCGCCTTTCTCGCGGAATGTGTGGAAAGAGGAATTGTCGGTGAGAAAGAACTAAAAATGGAAATATCCTTCGGCAACTGGGAGAACCTGTCTGAAATAGTGAAGAAGACAGCGCTCAGGGAGGAAGGAATCGGCTGGTTAGTTTCGCTTGGGTCGGAGCGATTATCGGAACAACTGGGCCACGATTCATACAAACTTCTCTATTCACAGCAGGGACTCGAAATAACCGGACATTCTGCCAGGGGACTGCAGAATATGGGTCTTGCCTATGCAACATCAACACGTGGTGGAAGCCACCAGGACGGGCGTCCTTACTATGCCGGCAAAGATGATCCGTATTCTGATGAAAGTCCGGAACACTGTATAGATACCGAACACAACTCGGCAGTCGGGGATTCACTGGTGATGTGTCGCTTTCTGCAGGAGAGGGCGTTTGGAATGAAACTGAACGACTCATATCTCCCCGTGATACGATATGTTACAGGCTGGGACATTGATCTTGACGAGCTGACGGCGATTGGTGAAAGAATATACAATCTGGAGCGTATAATCAATGTGAAGAGGGGCGCAAATCGCTCAACCGCCATGCTGCCCTATCGCGTTATGAATGAACCTGTTCCGGATGGTCCATGCAGGGGTAGATACGTGCCGCAGACTAAACTGGACAGGATGATGGACGGCTATTACAAGTTGCGGGGCTGGGATAGAGATGGTGTGCCTGTGGATGGCAAGCTTTCGGAGCTGGGGCTTGCATAATATAGGGGAATCTCGGAAGGACAAAATATGGGATCGATAGAGAGACGACAGAGGGAAAAGGAGCAGAGAAGAGAACAGATACTGAACACGGCGCGTGAACTTCTGTTCAAGAAGGGTATTGACGCGACTTCCATGAATCAGATCGCAAAAAACGCGGAGTTGAGTGTCGGCACCCTCTACCTGTATTTCAAAAACAAAGAGAGTCTCTTTGCCGCGTTGCAGGAAGAAGGACTTGATCTCCTCTACACAAAAATAAGGGAGGAAAGTGAAAAAGGTTCTACCCTACGGGAAAAGCTTAAAAAAATGGCGTTTGCCTATATGGATTTCAGTGAGGATCACCGCAAGTACTTTGATATCATGAATTATTTCCTGAGTTCACCCAAAATTCTATTTTCTGCCAGCCTGAAAGCCAGGGTTGATAAACATGTCAACCGGATCCTCTCGGTTTTTGAAGATACGTTGAAGAGTGGTGTTCTGAAGAACACGGATGATAGAGAGATAAGGCGTATGGCAGTCGTGTTCTGCTCGAATCTTCATGGCATGCTGCAGTTCAAGAAATTGCAAAACACCGTTCTTCAGGGTGAAGATTTTCGAGACCTGTACATGTACAGTTTTGACTGTGCCATGAAATCTTTGGAGAGAATTGGTGATTCCTGAAATATGTTTGATTTTAAGCCCTTATGGGTGTAGAATCAAACGCGTTAAATGCAGAGGCAAAGGGATTTTTTACATATCCGTGTTTCATTTAACGGATTCTACCCGTAGGCCTTCTATATAAAACCCTTACATTCCCTGAACCCTGTTGTCATACTTAAAGAATTGACTTCATGCCTGAATAGTTTTAATTATACTTAAAACATTTCGGGAGGTTCCTCTATGATAAAGGAATACATTACCAGACAACATTATCTTGACAGGATAAGACCTTACATCGGCAAGGATATCATTAAGGTCCTGACCGGGCAGAGAAGAGTTGGGAAGAGTTATCTCCTCTTTCAGATTATGGATGTTATCACCGCCTCTGACCCCGAAGCGCAGATTATTTATATCAACAAAGAACTGTACGAGTTTGATTTTATAGATAATTATGAGTCGTTACTGGCATATATTAAAGGCAAATCCAAAGGTAAAAAGTATCACTATGTCTTTATCGATGAAGTTCAGGATATCGACCAGTTTGAAAGAGCCCTGCGCAGCCTTTTTGCCGAGGGTGGGTATGACATTTACTGCACAGGGAGCAATGCCGGGCTACTTTCCGGAGAACTGGCCACGTATCTGAGCGGGCGTTATGTTGAGATAAAGGTATTCAGTCTGTCCTATATTGAATTCCTGGATTTTCATAAACTTCAAAACAACTCCGATGCATTTCTGAAATATATCAAATACGGAGGTCTCCCCTATCTGATCAATCTGAAACTCGAAGATGATATTGTCTATGACTATCTGAAAAATATCTATAACACGATCCTTCTCAAGGACATTGTCAAGAGGCACAAAATCAGAAATATCGCCTTTCTTGAGAGGCTGGTCATATATCTGGCCGACAATGCCGGGAGCCTGGTTTCGGCAAAAAAAATCAGTGATTTTCTTAAGTCCCAGAAAACCAATATTTCGCCAAATGTTGTCCTTAATTATCTTTCACATCTTGAATCAGCTTTTTTTGTCCTGAAGGTGCGGCGTTCGGAAATTGCAGGCAAAAAGATATTCGAGATCGGTGAAAAATACTATTTTGAGGACCTTGGCCTGCGACATACGATTATCGGCTACCGGCAAGCCGATATTGGAAGGATACTGGAGAACATTGTCTTTCTTCACCTTAAGAGATTGGGGTATGAAATAACCGTTGGCAGGATTGGTGAGAAAGAGATCGATTTCGCGTGTGAAAGAAAAGGGGAAAGGCTCTATGTGCAGGTGGCTTACATGATTCCTGATCAGAAGGTTCATGATCGTGAATTCGGTAACCTCTTGGCAATCAGGGACAATTTCACAAAAATCGTTGTCTCCATGGACGAGATGACGGGCGGCGAATTTAAAGGAATAAAACACATGAATATAAGGAATTTTCTGGTTTCTATTTTTTAGTGGGGGCTCTGTCTCCCACCGATATGTTGCCCGCGGAGGGGCAACGCTACAGAAAGAAACGATATAATGGAGAAAAAAACATTACACCTTATAATTCTTGAGGATAATCCTGATGATGCCGAGTTGATGGTAAGTGAACTTGAGCGTGAGGACTTTACGTTAAAATGGAGCAGGGTGGATACGGAAGAAGCCTTTAGAGAAGCCCTTGAGGAAAAACCCGATCTTATCTTAATGGACTATAAACTTCCTTTTTTTGACGGCACGGTTGCTATAAGTATCCGGCAGCAACTTGCCACGGAGATTCCGCTGATCATTGTTTCAGGCACAATAGGTGAGGAGCTTGCCGTCGAGTGTATAAGGTCAGGTGCCACGGATTATGTTTTGAAAAACAGGTTGTTTCGACTGGGTCCTGTGGTGAAACGTGCGTTTGGTGAAGCAGAAGAACGCCGGAAGCGCAGGGAGGCGGAGGAACGCATCAAACGCCTGAACAGCATCCTCAAGGCTATCAGAAATGTCAATCAGTTAATTGTAGTGGAAAATGATAGAGACAGTCTGTTGCAGAAAGCCTGTAATGTCCTGATAGGGGCAAGAAGCTACGATGCTGCATGGCTCGGATTTTCGCGGGATGGTGAAACCTTTGCCACTGTCAAGGGTTCAGGGCTCAGGTTAGAAGATATATCTCGTTTCAGCGAACATGTAGTGGGTGGCGATCATCCTCCCTGCATCAGAAGCGCAATCGCTCAGAAAGAGAAGATCGTTATTATAGGCAAATCCAAAGAGTGCGGAGATTGCTTTTTCAAGGATGCATGTGCCGGCAGGGAGGCCGCAATCATCCGTGTCGAACACGCTGACCGATTTTACGGACTGCTTGCCATATTGTTTGCACCCGATGTCACTGTCGACGAGGAGGAAAAGGAACTTTTGAAGGAGGTAGCCGGTGACATAGCGATTGCTATTCGCGAAATGGAACTGGAGGAAACGTTGCGGGAAAACGAGGAACAGTTGCAGACTTTAATTGATGCCATGCCTGCTTTTGTTTGTTTTAAGGATGGAGATGGACACTGGCTCAAGGTTAATGATGCCAGCATCCGTATTTTCCGGCTTGAGGGGATAGACTATCGTGGAAAGAAAGATTCCGAATTAGCTGAGCTTGACAGGCATTTACGAGGCGCACTCCTTACGTGTGAAGAAACCGATGCAAAAGCCTGGGAAAATGGTGGTCTTATTCGCCGAGAAGAGACGGTTCCTGATTCCGATGGTTCAGTTCGGGTTTTCGATGTGACTAAAGTGCCTCTTTTTCATCCTGGTGGCGAGCGAAAAGGTCTTGTTGTCATGGGACATGATATTACCAACCTCAAACAGGCCGACGAAAAGATAAAACGCTCCCTCAAAGAGAAAGAGACCCTCCTTGCCGAGATCCATCACAGAGTCAAGAACAACATGCAGATAATCATAAGTCTTCTCTCCCTCCAGTCAAAAGATATAGAAGATGAAAGAGCCCTTTCATTGATCAAAAACT
>JAGGXJ010000113.1 GCA_021163105.1 Syntrophobacterales bacterium | reverse complement strand
CTTCTTCCTCACTCACACTTTCCCAATAAGGATCGTGCGCGATAAAGCTTAGTTTATTTTGAGGTTCACTAATATCTCCAGTCGTAAGGTCTACAACTGAGATCATTTCTCCTTCTTCTAAAAAAACCCTGTTCTCATCCTTCCCAACCACTTTAATCAATCGATTGCCCCATTTCATGGTGGAATGATAACCACAATACGTGTTGTGGAGTCCCGGTACACGTAATCCACGATTAACTCCATTATGATATCTTGTCAAGGATAATACGGTGAGACTTTCCAATACAAAGCAACAGACTGAGTATACTGAGAGCTTATTGAATCCTGGTCGAGCAGTTTCTTGCCTGGTCAGCCCGACTTCGTTTTTGCTTAGGGTTTCTTTTCCGCAGATATAGCAGCTTTTTTCTCCACAGAATTACCCAACTTCTTCAGAGTCAGGTCTGACGCTAAACGTAGGGATGTCTTTCCCGCGATACTTCACATCAATCATTCTCAACTGATACTTAATCGTATCCCGCATCTTTCGCGCCCTATCGAGGCAGTAACGCTTGAACTCACGGGCAGTGATGTCGCCTGCGCTGCGAACCTGCGGGAACAGCAGTTTCAGGTAAGCCGTGGCGATACGCTTGACCGCTTCGGTATCACGAGTGTCCGCCGCTTCGGGGACTTCGATGAGTTCATCCACAATAGCGCGGTAACTCATATCATCGCACAGTTCGTACATAATCGAGCAGAAGCATTTCCGTGTAAAAAGGATTTTTCGGCGTTGGCATAACAATTCCCTATTTTTTAAAAATCTTTCCCATCCGGAATAACTCCTCAGTAGAATATTGATACATGGCTTCCAGGTATCGACTATACTCTGCCTTGGTATATTCCATACTCAATTGCTTCCGGATCGTTTTGTGAAATAACCGTACCGCTTCCTCCCGTAACCCAACCAGCTTGATCCCCTTGAGAATTTGTCCATCCAGCAAATAAAAAGTAATGGCGTTTTTCACATGGCCATCTTCTAAGGCCAAGTAATCATCAATATATTTCGGACATACAATCCGGGCGTTGAAATTACAGTCAATTTTCCCAAACGTGACCGGGAAATCGAATATCCACATTGCAATCGGGACGGGAGTCGAGGATTCAAGATACGAGTACCTTTTGAATGAGGCATTGAAAGCCCGCTTCTCTGATCGGATAAGCGCCGGCATCTGGATAGCCACTATCAGTCATCCTCCCATAACTCCATGGTTACACCTTCCATAGTGGGAGCCGGACAAGGAAAGGGTTTTCCGATTTCAAATCTCATGGCCACCTGCTTCCACTATTCTTTTTGCTTCTTTGATTGTGAAACGATACTCTGGCTTTCTGGGTTTTCCATTGTCTGTTAACTCTACAGGAGTGAAATGTTTTATCTTAACCTTTTTCATTTTCTTTTCCATCACTTCCCATCCCCCCGCTCTTTCAACAGCGGCAACTATAATCGGACGGAGAAAATCTTCTCTTTCCTTTTCTTTCCGCAGAAACCCTTGGTGTTCTCTCTTTTCTTTTTCCTTCCTTATCGCTTCGAGGCGATCAGCTTCGGCCAATACATATTGAGGCGCAGTTTCCACAGATACCAGGTTATCCCACCAATCATAATTATAGCGCCGGTGAGTGAATATATGGCCGTTTTGTGTCAGTCCCCAATCCACACGTTCGTCACTGGCGATTGTGGCATTTTCGGAACGAATTGTTTTCAAATTCTTGCAGATATGATCTCCCTTTTTCCGGTTCGCGGTATTCGGGATTGCCAAGCCATTTCTCATACTCGGCTATTTCTGTCTGATATTTTTGGGTTGCTCTCTCCCTTCTTGCCACCTCTTCTCTTTTCTTTCGTTGTGCTTCAACTTTTCGTTTCTCAGCTTCGTCCTTTTGATCTTTAAGAGTGTTAATCTCAACATTATAACCTTGCGAGCGAAGATAATCTATAGCGCCAACTTTCATCCGCCAACCGGGAGACACGTAGAACATATCACAATCTTCCAGGAAATCCTTATCCCAATACCATATGAGACCATTTTTCCGCAAATGCGAGAAGTCAGCATTTTCAATGCCACGACCATTCAGGAGGTATCTCCCCTGCCCGAGTTCTGTCGGTGGTGAATTCCATATCCCGTTTTTGATTTCTTCTTTCGCAATCCCTTGTTCGGGCGCTACTTCCTCGATGAGTCTTATTGTCTTCATTTTTATTCTCTTTCTGTCTGTCTTGATTGAACATTTTCTATACTACACTTTTAGTAAAATGTCAAGGAAATAATGAACGATTAAAACCGTACGGTTATGGTATCCCCTTCAAACATGTAAACTCCGAATAAACATTATTCGGTTCGGACTATACTCCGAAGGGGATGGGAGTGTCAAAATAAGACAAGGCTTATCACAATTTGCTTCACTAACTCTTTCAAACCTCTGCGAAGATAATAAAAAGGTATATGATGGTTATCTGAACTTGCTTCGACGAAAAAAATATTGTTGGTTTGATCTACAAAGCGTGAGGATTGGTTTTATGATTTATCGTTGATTCCGGATTTAAGTTTCGCTATACCTTCACTTTTTCCTTCACGTTCAGAAGGAGGGTATCCAGCGGAGTCACCGGCGCTTTTGACATATTCCTGAGGACATGGGTATAAATCATGGTAGTTTCGACATTCTTATGCCCTAAAAGCTCCTGAACCTCGCGGATGTTAACGCCGTTCATCAAGAGATGAGTGGCAAAACTGTGGCGCAGTGTATGGACGCTGGCATGTTTCACAATCCCGGCTTTCCTTAACTACTTCGGGCATAATGGTCATCCTGTCTTTAGCTCCCTTCCCTGCCCTCACCACTATGGAATTCAAACCGAAATCAATATCCTGAACCCGGAGCCGGGCAACTTCCATAAGCCTCATTCCCGTGCCGTACAGAAGCTGAACGATGAGCAGTTGCCTGCCCGTTAACTGATCAAGCAGGTTATGAACTTCATCCTGTGTCAGCACCGCAGGCAATTTGGGCCCCCTTTTGGCCCGCACCGTTTTGCTGAGATCCTGAAGGTCGATCTTAAGAACCCCCCTAAACAGAAACAACAGGGCATTGAATGCCTGATTCTGAGTAGACGCTGACACCCTCTGCCTGATGGCAAGGTGACTCAGAAAATCCCTGACATCCGCCGCATCCACACCATGTTTTTGCCAATCCTTATGTTTTGTGCTGGTCACATACGTATGAAACCGCTTGAACCATTCCGTGTAGGTCCTTTCAGTACTGTATGCGTAATGCTTGATTCTTAAAGCCTCCCGGAGTTTCTGCTGTGTTTCCTGATAATCCGGAAATCCATTCTGAGAAACAAATTCTGTATCTGGCGATAGTGAAGCTGTGTTCCCGGACAGAAAATGATTGATATAAAGCCTGATAGCGTTATCTGCCTGTTCCACCTGCCAGTCCTCCAGCTTTTGTTCTTTCGTCAAAGAATCAAGGAAGGACCTTATCCTAAGTTCCATTTCTTTGTCCTGATTCTTGTTGGAAAAGGACAGAAATCTGCTCGCCCACGGGGCATAAAATGGAACATTTCTCTGTGGTACCAACTTACGTTCAATGAGAAATTTTTGAAAATCGGGCAAAATATCGGTCACAGTTATACTCCATGAATAAGCTCCTCGCTTACAGGGCGGGGCATGCTTCATGCCAAAGCAGCGATATTATATATATTACGTGTTTTATG
>JAGGXJ010000003.1 GCA_021163105.1 Syntrophobacterales bacterium | reverse complement strand
TATTTCATGGCGGCATGAAGTCTGGGGGCAAAAAGAAAGCCGATTCCGATTTCATGGATACATTCTTCCACTATTTCAGACTCCGCGCTTATGTTAACTCCTAAGGCTTCCAGGACATCCGCGCTTCCGCATCCGCTTGATACTGCCCGATTTCCATGTTTTGCAACGGTAAGACCGGCTGCCGCCACGATAAAAGCCGCCGTGGTTGAAATATTGAAGGTATTCATATTATCCCCACCCGTTCCGCAGGTATCAACAATAACCGATGAGCGGGCATCTATTCTTGTTGCCTTCTGCCTCATAATACGGGTGGCGCCTGTAACCTCTTCCACCGTTTCCCCCTTAATTCGCAGGGATGTTATAAAAGCGGCAATCTGCGCCGGTGTCGCGTTTCCCTCCATTATTTCATTCATAACTTCCATCATTTCATGTTCTTTCAGATTTTCATTATCCACTATTTTCCCGATTGCTTCTCTGATCATATAAATACTCCTTTCGTTTAATAAGATTCACGGGTTTTAATTTACAATTAAACATTCAACATTTAACATTATCATTGCTCTTCATTTTCAGGAAATTTCTGATAATCCGTTTCCCGTGTGGCGTCAGGATAGATTCGGGATGAAACTGCACTCCTTCCACATAATACTCACGGTGTCTGATACCCATTATCTCCCCCTCTTCTGTTTCGGCGCTGATTTCAAGACATGACGGCATGGAATCCCTGTTCAGAATCAGTGAATGGTAGCGGGCAGCCGCGAAAGGAGAAGGAACCCCCTTGTAGATTGTCTGTCCATCATTGACTACCCCGGAGGTTTTTCCGTGCATTATCCTGTCAGATCTGATCACCTCCGCGCCGAAGGCATAACCTATCGACTGGTGGCCGAGGCATATCCCCATGATGGGGATTTTTGTATAAAAATGCCTGATCACATCAACTGTTATCCCGGCTTCTTCAGGGGTGCAAGGTCCCGGCGACAGAAAGATCACATCCGGGTCCAGATTCTCAATTTCTTCAATACCAATCTCGTCATTCCGGTAAACAACGGTCTCTTCACCCAACTGCCCCAGATACTGAACGAGATTGTAAGTAAAAGAATCATAATTATCGATCATTAGAATCATTATCTTCCCCCGTTATTGCTCGTTATCTTAAATCCCGATGAAGCCAGTCGGATGGCCTGCATCATTCCTTCGGCTTTATTTACCGTTTCTTCGTACTCCGCGTCAGGTTTCGAATCCGACACTATCCCCGCGCCCGTCTGGACAAATACTTTGTCATCCTTGACCACCATTGTCCGGATGGTTATGCACAGATCCATGTTACCAGTATAGCTGAAATAGCCCACTGCGCCCCCATATGGGCCTCTTCTGGCTTCTTCCAGTTCGTCAATAATTTCCATTGCCCTGATCTTTGGAGCGCCTGACAATGTTCCGGCAGGGAAAGTTGCCTTCAAAACATCAAAACAATCCTTCTCCGGCGCCAGCTGAGCCTTAATATTGGAAACGAGATGCATTACGTGAGAATATCGCTCCACAACCATTAGCTGCGTGACCTGAACGCTTCCGATGCGTGCGATTCTTCCCAGATCATTTCTTCCCAGGTCGACAAGCATAATGTGTTCGGCCCTCTCTTTCGGGTCCTGCAGGAGTTCATCGGCAAGGCGGCGGTCTTCCTGCTCATTCCCACCCCTTTTTCTCGTACCGGCTATCGGTCTCAACTCTACAATTCCTTCTTCGAGACGAACCATGACCTCTGGAGAAGATCCGATAAGGATAAGGTCTTCCATCTTCAGGTAAAACAGGTACGGAGAGGGATTAATATAGCGAAGAGCGCGATAGAGGTCGATCGGGTCCAGATCGTTCTTCTTTTCAAATCGTTGAGACAGGACGACCTGTATGACATCACCGGCATGGATATATTCCCTGGCCTTTGTTACTATTTCCTTATAATGCTCCGGCGTCATATTGGATATAAGCGGTGCGTTATTAACTTTCGGATTCTCGAGACCTTTCTTCGCTACGGGAGATTGAATCAATCCGATAATATCTTCGATTTTTTTTATCCCCTCTTCATAGGCATCCCTGAGATCTTCCTGTTCCTCCGAAGGCACACAAGCCACTACCTTGATAGTGTGTCGCACATTGTCAAATATTATCAATGTATCTGTAACGAGAAAAACCGCGTCATCGGCATGCAAGTCATCCGTGGTTTCAGACGGCAGTTTCTCAAAATATCGCACCATATCGTAACTTAGAAATCCAACCGCACCGCCGAAAAAACGGGGAAGACCTTCAACGACAACAGGCCTGTAGCGATCGAGTATTTCTTTCAGATACTTCATCGGCTCTCCGTTATGCCTGCTGCGGTTGATTTCCCCGTTTTCCTGAATCACTACCTCATCGCCCCTTACCGTAAAGATGACTTTGGGATCCGATCCGAGAAAGGTATATCTCCCCCATTTTTCACCACCCTCAACACTTTCAAGAAGAAAGGCGTGCGATTTGGAATTCAACTTCGAAAGTATTGAAACCGGGGTATCCATATCTGCCAGAATCTCTCTGTAGACAGGAATGAGGTTCCCCTTCTGCGTCAGTTTTTCGAACATCTCAAATGCCGGATAGTACATAGT
>JAGGXJ010000045.1 GCA_021163105.1 Syntrophobacterales bacterium | reverse complement strand
TCTGGGCTAGTTTCTAACCCGCAAACTTTCTAAAAGCTGCGAGCTGCGCGGTCTCTAAATCAACGCCGTCCTCAACTGCTTCTTCAATGGCAGTAATAATGTTCTTGTAATCCACCGGAATAACCTTAACAACCCGCTCAAGGGTGTCATCCCAGCGGTCTAACAGTCTCTCTGCAAGAGAACTATCTGTATATTTGTAATGATTTTTAATCATGCTCCTGACCATATCCGCCTCATCGTTCTTTAATATGTGTTCAAGCAGAATCATCTCTTTATTGACGGATTTTTCAAAAGTGCCGTCCCCGTCGTAAACATAGGCAATACCGCCGGACATACCCGCCGCAAAGTTTCGTCCGACCTTGCCAAGAACAACCACGCGCCCGCCGGTCATATATTCGCAGCCATGGTCACCCACGCCTTCAACAACAGCATGCACTCCACTGTTACGTACACAGAACCGTTCACCTGCAACTCCGTTTACATAAGCTTCTCCGCCTGTCGCTCCATAAAAAGCCACGTTACCGACAATGATATTTTCCTCAGCCTTGTAATCAGCCTCTTCGGGGCAGCGAACAATAATCTTGCCACCTGACAGCCCTTTACCTATATAATCGTTACAGTCACCTTCAAGATTCAAAGTAATTCCCTTTGGCATAAATGCCCCGTAACTTTGACCGGCCGACCCTTTCATATTTAAAATAACAGTGTCTTCTCGAAGCCCCTGGTCAGCATAAATTCTACTGATTTTGCTTCCCACATATGTTCCCACATCTCTGTCGGTATTTTTAACCGGAAGTATGGCAGTTGTTTTCTTGCCGCTTGCAATAGAGTCATGCAGCAGATGGTCAAGAATCCTGTAATCATATGTTTTTTCTATCATGTGGTCCTGACGTTTGCTTCTATAACGGGTGCTTCCCTCAGGCAGTTCCGGCATATAGAACAATGCATCCAGATTAAGTCCGCGTAATTTAAAGCTACCGGATAAGTCTCCGGTTTTAAGAATATCAGCACGGCCTATCATTTCATTAAGATTTTTAAATCCTAATTCCGCCATAATTTCACGCATTTCTTCAGCGATGAATTTCATAAAGTTAACCACATACTCAGGTTTGCCTTTAAAATATTTCCTAAGTTCCGGGTTCTGTGTAGCAATTCCCATGGGGCATGTATCTAAATTACAAACACGCATCATAACGCAGCCGATTGCCACAAGTGGCGCCGTTGAAAAACCATATTCCTCAGCTCCAAGTAATGCCGCAACAATTACATCTCTGCCCGTCATCAGTTTGCCATCAGTTTCAAGTTTCACACGGTCGCGCAGATTATTAAGTATTAGTGTCTGATTTGTTTCGGCTAGCCCAAGTTCCCAGGGCAAACCTGCGTGTTTCATAGATGTTCGAGGCGCCGCGCCTGTGCCACCGTCATACCCGCTTATAAGAATTACATCGGCTTTACCTTTTGCAACACCAGCTGCAATTGTTCCAACCCCCACCTCGGAAACCAATTTTACATTTATATCTGCTTCTGAATTTGCCATTTTAAGGTCGTGTATCAGCTGCGCTAAATCTTCAATAGAGTAAATATCATGATGTGGTGGTGGCGATATAAGACCCACACCAGGCGTTGAAAGACGTGCTTTGGCAATCCATGGATAAACTTTTCTGCCGGGCAGGTGTCCGCCTTCACCGGGCTTAGCACCCTGAGCCATTTTTATTTGAATTTCTTTTGCATTAACAAGATAATAACTTGTAACCCCAAAACGCCCCGAAGCAACCTGCTTTATAGCACTGCACCTGGAATCACCATTAGCATCGGGAATGAAGCGGTCAGTAATTTCCCCGCCTTCTCCGGTGTTGCTTTTACCCTGCAGTCTGTTCATGGCAATAGCCAGAGTCTCATGAGCTTCCTGCCCGATAGAGCCATAACTCATTGCACCGGTCTTGAAACGTTTCACAATCTCAGCCACGGACTCAACCTCTTCAATTGGCACTGCTTCATAAGGAGAGTCAATATTCAAAAGACTCCTCAGAGTTGCCTTTTTACCGGTATTGAACATTTCAGAGTACTCTTTAAATATAGAATACTTACCTGTTCTGCATGCCTGCTGTAACTTATTTATGGTCATTGGGTTGTACATATGGTACTCACCGTTAGTTCTATACTTGTAATCACCACCGGAATCAAGTGAATAATTCTTGCGCATAAGGGCAAAAGCACTTTTATGACGAATAACAGTTTCACGCCCGATATCTCTAAGAGAAAGCCCACCGATTCGTGAAGGCGTGCCCGTGAAATATTTTTTTACCACTTCTTCACTTAGCCCTATTGCTTCAAAAATCTGAGCGCCCTGATAACTAGACAGTGTGGATATGCCCATCTTAGACATAACCTTTACAATGCCCATGGTTACGGATTTTATATAGTTATACTGAGCCTTTTTATAATCTATTTCTTTTATAATACCGTCATTAATCATTTTACCGATGCTGTTAAAAGCAAGGTATGGATTAATTGCACTTGCACCGAAGCCCACAAGCAGTGCAAAATGATGTACTTCACGCGGCTCTCCGGATTCAACTATTATGCTTACTCTGGTTCTCTGCCCGTTCTTTATAAGGTAATGGTGCAGTCCCGAGGTTGCCAAAAGTACCGGTATTGGTGCCAAAGAAGAATTAATGCCCCTGTCTGAAAGAATCAGCATGTTGGCATCTTCTTCAATTGCCTTATCAGCTGCTTCAAACATGCGTATCATGGCTTCTTCAAGAGACTCCCCGTCATCATCCGGTGAGAACAGTGTAGGAATGACTTTGGATTTAAAACCCTCTTCGGTTACATTTTTAAGAATTGCCAGTTCTTCATTGGTCAAAACAGGTGATTCAATTTTTATCTGTCGCGCACTAAGCTCTTCAGCATTTAAAAGATTCTTCTGCGAGCCAAGATACAGCTCTGTACCTGTAACTATTTCCTCGCGAACTGCATCAATTGGCGGATTGGTTACCTGTGCAAACAGCTGTTTAAAGTAGTTGTACAACAACTGTGGTCTGTCTGACAGAACCGCCAGCGGCACATCATTACCCATAGCTCCGATGGATTCTTTGCCCGTTTCAGCCATAGGCTTTATAAGAAGGTTCAAGTCTTCATATGTATAACCAAAGGCAAACTGGTGCTTCGCCACATTTTGCACCTCAGCTATATCGCTAATATCAGTATGTTTAACGGTATAAAGAGTTTTCATATTTTCTTTAAGCCATTTGCCGTAGGGCTTGGCTCTTGAAATGGTTTGCTTCAGCTCCTCATCACCAATAATACGGCCCTGGTCTGTGTCAACAAGCAGCATTCTACCCGGTCGCAAACGTTCCTTATACAAAACCTCGTCTTCTTCAATATCCAAAACACCAACTTCAGATGCAAGTACTAAAAGATTATCTTTTAAAACATAATATCTCGACGGCCTAAGACCGTTTCTATCAAGCACTGCCCCAACAGTTGTTCCATCGGTAAAAATGATAGCTGCGGGTCCGTCCCATGGCTCCATAAGACATGAGTTAAATTCATAAAAATCGCGCTTGTGTTTATCCATGTTCTTGTTTTTAGACCATGGCTCAGGAATCATCATCATAGCTGTGTGTGCCAGGGAACGCCCTGACAGGTGCATAAACTCCATGGTATTATCAAACATTGAAGAATCGCTGCCATCTTCATTAACAACAGGAAAAACTTTTGAAAGATCATCTCCGAAAGCATTAGATTCAAGCATAGATTTACGCGCATTAATCCAGTTAACATTCCCACGCAGAGTATTGATTTCACCATTATGAATAATATATCGGTTAGGATGAGCCCTCTCCCAGCTTGGAAAAGTGTTGGTGCTGTAACGTGAATGAACAACAGCGATGGCAGATTTAAAGGAAGGATGGGTAAGGTCTTTGTAGAACCGCTTCACCTGATCTGCTAAAAGCATCCCTTTATATACAATAGTACGCGAAGATAACGACGGGATATAGAAACCCTGCATCTTCTCGCGTTCTAAGGTATTCTCCGCCTGCTTCCTTATAACATAAAGTTTTCGTTCAACTTCAAGCTCCGAAGTAATCTCCGAAGAACACCCCACAAAAGCCTGCGTAATATATGGCATAGATGCGGTAGCTGCAACACCAAGACAAGTATCCTCCAGCGGCAGCTTCCTCCAACCAAGAAACTCCTGGCCCTCACGTGTAACCGCCTGCTCAAATATGTATTGGCAATGCTGACGTTTTTCAGTATTCTGTGGCAGGAAAAACATACCAACGCCGTAACGACCCTCATCAGGAAGATTTATAGAAAGTGGCTTGCAAGCCTTTTTAAAAAACAAATGTGGAATCTGCAGCAAAATACCGGCCCCGTCGCCTGACTTGGCATCGGATCCGCTGGCACCTCTATGTTCAAGGTTTATCAAAATCTCAAGAGCACGCATTACAACTTTGTGCGACTTATGCCCGTCTATACTTACAATAGCGCCAATTCCGCATGCATCGTGCTCAAACCTAGGATCATACAACCCCTGTTTCTTAGGGTATCCATGTTGTTGCATCTTTTAGTTACCCGCTTTCCCCATTGGAGTGTGAATAAGACCTGTTCGCAATACAAT
>JAGGXJ010000008.1 GCA_021163105.1 Syntrophobacterales bacterium | reverse complement strand
GGGTGAGGGGTGTTGTTTATATGAAAGTCTCTGCGCCTCTGTGAGGGATTAACTTTCATTTTTCGTTGTCACGGTGCGCCGGGATGCAAGTTGCTTAGAAGCAAGACAACCGGAGAACTGAACCCGGCATCTATTTTAAAAGTAACAAAAGAATTATTTCGTCATTCCGGCATGGTCTTAGCCGGAATCCAGGATGGAGTCTGTGGCTAGATTTCTGGATCGAAGTCGGAGTTTATACCCTGTTTTGCAGGGTGCTTATCTCCGGCTAAAAACATGCCGGAATGACGCGTACGAAGTTTTTGAGTTTATTATGCAGTCGGGGCATCCCGACGATCGTGTTAAACGAATATACAGCACAACACAAAGAGAACGAAGAGAAATTCACCTTGCCGGCAGCGCTATAACTCGTTAGAAATCAATATGGGCGACTTCTACGAACAAAATTATCAGAAATATCATCAGGCAACTTTCAACATCGACCCTGCACCCTTCCTGTCGCCACTGACTCATTTCCTGCCCGTCTCCGCTTCTATTCTTGATCTCGGCTGTGGCTCCGGCCGTGATATCCTCTGGCTCAAAAAACGGGGCTACCGGGTCACGGGTTTTGAGCGCTCCCCAAGCCTTGCCCGGCTGTCCCGAAAAAACAGCGGTTGTGAAATAATTGAAGGCGACTTCACAAGCTTCGATTTTTCAACGATGTCCTTTGATGCCCTGATATCGGTGGGTTCCCTGGTCCACCTGGAACAGGACCAGCTGATCTCCGTTCTCGAATCAATCTCTGAGGCGCTCAAACCCGGCGGCCACATGCTCATCACTCTCAAGGAGGGTAAAGGGGGCACCAGCATGCCTGATGGCCGCGTTTTCACCCTCTGGCAACAGTCGCAACTGGAAGAAGTTTTCAGCAGGGTCGGGCTGGCTATTCTTGATTTCTCCCGCCAGGTTTCCAGGATCAGGAAAAATGATGTGTGGCTTGGGTATGTTTTGAAACAGAAAAGGAATCTCAAAAAATACCGGCGTACCGGCGACCTCCCCCTTAGTAAAGGGGGATCGAGGGGGATTTATTGATAAGCTGCCACCATTAATTTGCGAAGTTAGACAGAAAACACAGAATCAATAGCGTCGCAAGTTATAAGGTCAGATCATCCAAAGGACTGGGAACCCCTTCTCCTTCAAGCTGCAACACATGAGTGTAAATCATTGGCATTCAGCCTGATTCTGGGTTGAAGGCGCAACATTTCTTTCAACCGCAAGATAAGTGAGAAAAGATTCAATCTTTCCCTCTCCATTGGCAAGATCAGATCGAGATTTCATTTTATGAAACGCCACATAACAGATTAATCCAATCACAATAGGATCGCTCTGTGTGAATGGAAGAGCCTACGACGCATGGTTTCCCTTACTTCGTCAAGGATCCTTTTTTTCCGTTGACTTTTTTTCATAATGGTTTCTTATACTACATTCAGACAACCTGATCTCGAGAGATTTTGTTACGATACCATTTCATAAATCAGCCGCAAATCTGTGCCAGGAAATTGTGTGCGTGTTGCATTTAATTCCAAGCATAAATTTTTTATCGTGATAGCGCTGCAGCGGTTAGCGGGTTGATGCAAACGAACGATGAGTTTTTTCTTTTCATAATCAGGCAGGATATCCGCTTCAGTGGCATATAGGCTACGAAGCAGACTCCGAGCCTCATCCAGGTGACTCATTGTTTGGCGTACTATATTCACCATGGCCGTCTCAGCCCGGTAGGCGATAAGCTTGATGGTATCTATAAAGTACTTGCTCTTCATGCCAAGTTTCCTGAATTGATCCTCCGGTGGCAGGTCGGATAACATGACATGCTGTGGGGTATCCCGGCGGCAGGCCGTTAAGTCTGCCAGCGTCTGCTCCATGCATTCAACCTCTTCCTGCAGGGCCAGCTTTTTCGTCTCATACGCTGCAACCTTATCTGGCTCAATGTCGTCACAGAGGACAATGCCATTGCATTCACAACGTTTCCTGGCGAGCTGAGCCCTCTGTTTTCTCACATCGCCATCGGCCTCTCTGTACATGGGGTTGACCACCTTTGTGGTGTCAGGAATCTCTTCTGTTGTGTAGTCAATAAGCCGGTCAAGATTATAGTGCTCACGCATGTATTTAAAAAAGTTTTCTTGAGACCATCTGGCAAACATGGCAGCAGACGAAGTGGTCAGCTCCCTCGTGTAATCGGTGGAAATAATCGCTGTTTGATGACCACTTTCGGTCAATTTGCGGATCTCTCGAACCCATAGTTTCCCACCGAGAAATATACCACGTTCAGCAAGTTTCATCTCCACGATATGGCCGGAAACCAGGGAAACCTTCTGCTCGTGAAATTCCCACTCCTGCCAGTCTTCCCCTGGATATTTTCGGTAAGTCAAACAGGCAATACGCTTTATCCACATCCTGAGCATGAAACCAGGACTATATCCCTCACGGTCAAAGACCAGGGTGAAACGGGGAATAAATTTCTCTTCTTCCAGGTCAAACAGGCTGGGTTGGTACGGAACCTCCTGTTCCAGACGAGGGACGATCTCTTCTTCCAGCACAGTGAGCAGGCCTGGATCAACGGCCTTATTGACCATGAAAAACGGCTGACCATCCATGGCGTTCACCCAGTAGTCCGTTGTGGCTCGAAGGCAGAGCTTCTGACGGGCAACATGATGCCGGGGCAACTCGGTCTGCTTGCCATTATACACACGAACATGGCCATCTATATACAGCACGCCGGTGGTCTCCGGGAACATCCCCATCCAGTCGCGACTCAGTTCTCCTCCCCATTGGGCGGCTTTGCCGTCTTGAGTCAAAAGACGTACTTTCTCCCGTAAAGTTCTCGCTTCCGGAACCCGATCAAGGCCAAGCAACTTTCCCCATTCCCCAGGGGAACAGTACCGCAGCGATTCGATTGTCTTTAGCCGGGCAAGCGCCATAAAGGCAAGAAGCAAAAATATGCTGTCGATCCCGTAATATCCGTTTGGGAGCTGAAAATATTTATCTGTGTGACGCAGTAGCCCCATGCTCAACAAGCTTGGAAGCCCGAGCAACACGCCACCGTTTGGAACATCAAGGCAATGACAAAAATCTGGATCAGCAGGTCCGGCCCTGAAGAGACTTGCCAGCAATCTCCCTTCCGTATCGGTTGCCCCCATTCCTATGGGAGCGGCGGCATCTTCCTGGCTCCTGACACTTTTACTAGTCCCGACAACGTGTTGACTCGGCGTTCGCTCGTCTTTTTTTTAAAGGCTGATACAGTTTCCCGGCCTGCACAGCCTTACGCAGGGTGTCGGCTTTTAATGCCAACTCTTTGGCAATTTCAGGGATGGGCCGTCCCGCGTCAAGCAATTCCTGAACTTTATCCAGAACCGGCGGCGTTAACACAGCTGCGCCTCGACGGTTTGGCTCTGCGTAAAAACCGGCCATACCTTTTTCTCGATATAACTTCACACTCCGTTTGACGCTGATTTTACTCACTCCAAATGCCCGGCAGATCTCGGCCTGAGTTGCACTGCCGTTGACATACAACTGGC
>JAGGXJ010000146.1 GCA_021163105.1 Syntrophobacterales bacterium | reverse complement strand
TCTAACTATCCGAATATCACCTTTCAGCCTTTTGCTTTCTACTCATGTTACTGCCTCATTTCATAAGAGACAAGCACACTTTTGGGCGTGGCGAAACCGGGAGACAGGACAATGGCCAGAACTATGTCATTTTTCCCGTCATTATCGATATCCTTGAACTGGTAATCGGCGACATACCCCTGGATCGTTCTCGTTCTCCAGTTTTCCACCATGCCGAGGCCATCCCACTCGAGGTTATATATCTCGCTCTTCGTAAAGGCCCTGATGTTTTTGAACACCCTTTGGGAGGCGGACAGGTTCTTGACTATGATGACCTCGTTCCTGCCGTCCCGGTTGATATCATACGTAAGTATCCTTACATTAACATACTGGTTTTCCGGGGCATCAACCTCGTCATCTGAAGGTTTCGATCCCTGGGGATTTATATTGAGCAAGTTGTTGCTTCCCCCGAAGACATCATCACTTTTCCAGAGAATCTCATCACTTCCACCGATGACATGAATCTTTGAAATCGGGGTTTTTGTCTTTTTATAGATACGAAGGTGGTCATATTCATCAAGGGCGATAACCTTTTCCCTGTGACCCTTATCGATACTGTCCATGGTAAGACCATAGACGGAAAGGCCTTTGGGTATGAGCATGCGGTTTCCTTTTACGTATTTCCCGTCTTTCCATATAATTTCATGGATGTCATTTTCGAACGGTTTGTCGAGTCCTGCCGTCTGCCCCAGCAATACAGAGCTTCCCGAAGGATTAATAACCCTTAAAAACCACCTTAGACCTGACGCGATTTCAACAAATTTGCCATCCTGAAACTCCAGAACAAATGAATCCGGCCGATTTCCTCTTACACTGGTAACTATGATCTCCGGCACGCCGTTTTCATTGATATCAGCCACGTCAACGGCGATATTGTCGGCATGAGATTTTCCGGGGATTTTTTGAATGAGTTTGAGTTCCTTGCCCGTTTTCTGATATATCAATACAGAATCCCCGTCGATAATCACCACTTCATTAAGTCCATCCTTATTGACATCCCCGATATCCATTCCCTTGAATTCAATGGAATATCTGCGGGATTTCCAGAATCCCCTGCGGTCGAGGCGGCTTCTCACATTGATGAATTCCGGATTTATAATGGCCGTATATGTGCCTTCCGGTGTTTTCAGGGCCTCAATGTTCTTTGAGCTCTGAGAAAATTGAGAGACCGGCTGCTGCGACGAAGGGGCGGTTGCGGGCTCAGAAGGAGATGTGAACGACGGTGGTACCTGTCCGAGAAGATGATAGGTTATATTCTTCGCGAAAATGTTTATTTTGGGAATGACCTCGTCAATTCCCCGGCACTGCTCAAATATTCCCACGGGAGATTTATACGCGGCGACATCGAGAAGTTTCCCGTCCAGGCTGATGCTGTTTCCAATCTTTGTCATGCTTCCCCATACGATATAATCGACACTGAGCGTTTTGCCAAGGCCGTATACATCGCCCGCGGTCAAGTCTTTTTTGCCTGTTTTCTGTAAGGCTTCAGTAACCGAGCTCTTGCTTATTACTTTGACCTTATCGGTTGCCGAAAGCCTGGAAATAAGCATGTCCCAGATACCGCTCTTGATATAATCTATATTCTCGGCGCTATGGATGGTGAAGGGAAGTACCGCAATAGTCTTCGTTTCCTTTGCCCATAATGATCCTGCACTTGAAATAATCATAAAAAGGCAAAGAAAAAAGACAGATGTTTTTTTCATGGGTTCGTGTCTCCTTGTTTTATTTGGGATCAAATCTGTAACATACAGTTTTATTACTAATCACCACGGGTAATCAGGTTGTTGCAGCTTTTTCAAGCAACTCAACCGCAGCAGGGCTTTGCGATATTTCCCTGAATATAATAAACGGTTAACAAAACTACCACAGACAGTTTATCAAAGTCAACAGGCGAGACATATTTCACAAGGCTAAACCAAACCCGGCAATAATTAACGGAATTATTACTATGGCAATTAAACATATCAAATGTCATGCCGGACTCCGATCCGGCATCCAGGCCAATTCTGGATTCCGGCTTTTGCCGGAATGACGGCTTTGACATATATTGTTGCCGGAGTAATAAATTGTGTCTCCGTGAAAAATCGGCTCGTTTTTAATTCTTAAATACCATGCGCGACATTTTTTCTTGACATTTACCCATCTTTTTTGTTACTGCGCCTTGTTACATATGACCTTTAGTCATATTCCGGTTCCGGTTTGTCCGGAGCCTGACATTGCATTGCATATGCCGGCCCGGCCGGAGATGCCGGTAAAAGGGTTGCATGCTGAGATGTGATATTTGTAACGGTGTACCAAAAACAATATTATACTATGGAGGTAGTAAAAAATGGCAGAAGAGAAGGTTGAGTTGAAAGAACTTTATCCTGTACCTGAGGCGGTAAAAGAAAGGGCCTTTATCAAGGGTAAGGAAGGGTATGAGAAGCTCTATAAACGTTCCATCGAAGATCCCGAGGGTTTCTGGGGCGAGATCGGCGGGGAGTATGTAGAGTGGTTCAAGAAATGGGACAAGGTCGAGGATTATAACTTTGACCACAGGAAGGGCGATATTTATGTCAAGTATTTTCAGGGGGGCAAGCTCAATGTTTCCTATAACTGTCTTGACAAGAACCTCGCCACCAGGGGCGATAAGGTAGCCATCCAGTGGGAAGGCAACGAGCCCGGTGAGGAAAAGGCGTATACCTACAGGGAACTTTACGAAGAGGTGTGCAAGTTTGCCAATGTCCTGAAAGCTCACGGCGTCAAGAAGGGAGACAGAGTGACTCTCTATATGCCGATGGTTGCCGAACTGGCCATTGCCATGCTGGCATGCACCCGGATAGGCGCTATTCACAGCATCGTCTTCGGCGGTTTTTCCTCGGACGCGCTCAAAGACCGCATCCAGGATTGCGGTTCCAACCTGCTGGTTGTGTGCGACGGAACCTTTCGCGGTGCCAAGGCTGTTCCCCAGAAGACAAGCGCCGACGCTGCCCTTGCGGAATGTCCTTCCGTGAAGACGGTGATCGTCGTTAACCGCGTGGGCGACAAGATTAAGTGCGACTGGACGGAGGGAAGAGATCTCTGGTGGCATGATGAGATGGCAAAGGTCGATGCCGTCTGCGAGCCGGAATGGATGGATGCGGAAGATCCCCTCTTTATCCTTTATACCTCAGGTTCCACGGGAAAACCGAAGGGTGTCATGCATACCACGGGCGGATATCTGGTATATACAGCCTATACGCACAAGATGGTCTTTGACTATCACGAAGAAGACGTGTACTGGTGCACCGCCGATGTCGGCTGGGTTACAGGGCACAGCTACATTGTGTACGGGCCGCTTTGCAACGGAGCCACTTCGGTCATGTTTGAAGGTGTTCCAAGTTATCCCGATATGAGCCGGTTCTGGAAGATCGTAGAAAAATACAAGATCAATATCATCTATACCGCTCCTACCGCAATCCGCGCGATTGCCAAGGAGGGGAATGCATGGGTAGAGGGTATAGATCTTTCAAGCCTGAAGATACTCGGCACGGTGGGCGAGCCGATCAATCCCGAGGCGTGGAACTGGTATTACAATATCATCGGCAAGGGGAAGTGTCCCATTGTCGATACATGGTGGCAGACAGAAACGGGCGGCATCCTGATTACGCCGCTTCCGGGCGCGACTGATATCAAACCGGGTATGGCGACCGTTCCCTTCATGGGTGTCTGGCCTGTCCTCGTGGATGATGAAGGAAAGGAATTCACGGAGACGGTAGCATCGGGCGCCCTCTGTATAAAGAAACCCTGGCCCGGCATCATGAGGGGTGTCTATGGTGACCCCACAAGATTCAAGGAGACCTATTTCGAGCAGTTCCCCGGTTATTACGTGGCGGGTGACGGCGCCAGAAGAGACGAAGACGGTTATTACCAGATTACCGGTCGTATCGATGACGTCATCAATGTTTCCGGTCACCGCATGGGAACGGCGGAAGTCGAATCCGCTCTGGTCAAACATGAAAAAGTCGCGGAAGCGGCCGTTGTCGGGTATCCCCATGAGGTAAAGGGGCAGTCGATTTATGCCTATGTCACGCTGAATACCGGTGTGGAGAAGACGGATGAACTGAAGAAAGAGCTGGCAGTTCACGTACGTAAAGAGATCGGTCCCATCGCGACACCCGAGAAGATACAGTGGGCTGACGCTCTTCCTAAGACGAGGAGCGGAAAGATCATGCGCCGCATCCTGAAGAAGGTTGCCGCCAACGACGTTGACGATCTGGGTGACATTTCAACCCTGGCCGATCCTTCAGTGGTTGATGGTATCGTAAAGAACAGAGTGTAAGCAAAGGGTGAAAGGTTCAGGGTTCAAGGTAAAAGGTAAAAGGTAAAAGGATTACTTTTAGCTGTCAGCCCTTAGCCCGCAGTCTATTTGGAATAAACAAAAGAGTGGATGGTCCGGCATGACCGATACGGGTTGTGCCGGCATTCGTCCGCGAAAGGAGGTCATTGTGAACATAGTTGCATGTGTAAAACAGGTTCCTGATACCGAGGCGTTTATCAAGGTTAAACCGGACGGCTCCGGTATTGAAGAGGGTAATATCAAGTGGGTAATGAATCCCTATGATGAGTATGGTGTTGAAGAGGCCCTGAAACTGAAAGAGGCAAGCGGTGGAGAGGTGACTGTTGTATCTCTCGGTCCCGCGCGGGCGATGGAGACAATCCGTACCGCCCTTGCCATGGGAGCGGAGAAGGGTGTTCATATCACCATTGACGAGGCGGATGCGTATAATACGGCGGTCGCCCTGGCGGCAGCCATAAAGGATATTAATCCCGATGTTGTCTTCTGCGGACAGAGGGCGATTGATGGTGATGCCGGTCAGGTAGGTTCTATTCTAGCTGAACTTCTTGGAATTCCGCAGATTACAATCGTAACAGGGTTTGAAGTGGATGGCGACAAGGTAAAGGCTGTGAAACCGATAGAGGGAGCGCAGCTTGTCATAGAGAGTTCGATGCCGTGCGTTGTTACCGCACAGAAGGGATTGAATGAACCACGATACGCGTCCCTCCCCGGCATTATGAAGGCGAAAAAGAAACCGGTTGATGTCAAAGACGCCGCGGCTCTCGGTCTATCCGTTGAGCCGAAGGCAAAGATTGTTAGAATGACTCCCCCTCCGGAAAGAGCTCCGGGAAAGATCATCGAAGGTGATGATCCGGCCGCGAAGGCCTCTGAGCTGGTCAAGTTGTTGAGGGAAGAGGCCAAGGTAATCTAACGGAGAAAAAGAGGAGGATAAAAAAATGGCAAAAGGTGTATGGATAGTTGCTGAACATAGGAATGGCGCCCTTCGCAATGTCTCATTTGAGGTTGCGAGCGTGGCGAGAAAACTCGCAGATGAACTGGGCGAGGAAGTGAGCGCGGTTCTGGTGGGATCCGGAGTGGAAGGATTTGCCCCGGAGCTGGGTAAATATGGTGTGGATAAGGTTTATGTGGCGGATGACGCCATGTTTGCGGATTATACGACGGACGCGTACAGCGCGGCGGTCGCAAAGGTTGTGAAGGAAAATGACGCATCCATTTTACTTCTGGCCTCATCGGTTCAGGGCAAGGATCTTTCGTCCAGACTGGTTGGGACACTGGCCACCGGGATGGCTTCGGACTGCACGGATGTAAAGATAGCTGATGGTAAGCTTCTTGCCATCAGGCCGATGTACGCCGGCAAATGCTTCGGGGAAATTGTTGTGGAAAGTTATCCCCAGATGGCATCTCTGCGTCCGAAGGTCTTCGCCGCGGTGGAGAATGCCAAGGCCGGTGAAGTGGTGAAGTTTGACGCGGGTATCGCCGCGGATGCGCTTAAAACCAAAGTGCTTGAGACACAAAAGGATGCAAGCGGCAAGGTCGATCTCACGGAAGCGGACATTATTGTTTCCGGTGGACGCGGAATGAAAGGTCCTGACGAGTACAAAATTATTGAAGAACTGGCCGATCTTCTCGGTGCGGCGGTTGGCGCGTCAAGGGCAGCCGTTGACGCGGGTTGGAGACCGCAGTCGGATCAGGTGGGGCAGACAGGTAAGGTAGTTTCTCCCAATCTGTATGTTGCCTGTGGCATCTCCGGAGCCATTCAGCATCTCGCGGGCATGAGTTCTTCAAAGTATATCGTTGCGATAAATAAAGATTCCGAGGCTCCGATTTTTGCCAGGGCCGATTACGGTATCGTGGATGATCTCTTCAAGATTGTTCCTGAAGTGACCGCGGCGGTGAAGAAGATACTCTAAGGGTTCACAGTTAAAGAAGGTTCACGGTTCACGGTTAAAGGTAATTCAACCATGAACCTTGAACCTTAAAGGAGACATTATGGCACACGGCGTAGATGTATACACTGCAGGACATGAGGGAAGAGAAATCTTCTGGAATGCCCCCTTCCCATCAGAGGTGATCCTTTATGTATTTGCTGGGATCGCCATAGCGGTTGCTGTTTATGGTTTTTACAAACGATGGCAGATGTGGAAGGCGATCGGTCTGCCGGAAAACAGGACCGATAAACCCGGGGAGCGGATCAAATCCCTTTTCCTCAACAGTATTTTACAGATAAGAACATTCAAGGAAGCGTATCCCGGCATCATGCACGCGCTTATATTTTTCGGGTTCTTTGTTCTCATCTGGGGCGCGGCTTTTGATGCTACGCACTTTCACTTTCCTTTTCTTGTTCCCTTTTTCCCCGGTACCTTTTATCTCTGGTTTTCATTTACCATGGAAGTCTTTGGTCTGACCGTTCTTGCTGGTATCGTGATGTCGGTCTGGAGGAGATATATTCAGAAACCGGAACGGCTGGAATACAGAGGGAAATCCGATACCGTCGCGGATGACGCAATTATGCTGGCTTTGATAGCGGGCATTATAATAACCGGATTCATAATTGAGGCACTGAGGCTACATGTTAACATCAACGAGAACGGATACACGTGGGGTGGATGGTCATTTGTGGGATACGCTCTTTCAAAGACCCTGGTCGGTGTCAGCTACAATACAACGGAGATTATTCACAAGTGGACCTGGTGGATACACGCGTTTATAGCC
>JAGGXJ010000025.1 GCA_021163105.1 Syntrophobacterales bacterium | reverse complement strand
TAACTTACGAAATCTGCTCACTTGCCGCTCCTTTCTCGAAGTTGCGGGAACAACTCGATTGTAGGAGTAGCACAGTGAGCACTCTTCAGGCAAAGCCGTCAGACTCTGACCACGCCCATAGGACGTGGATTTTTAGAACGAATTAAAAAATATATCCATTTTTCCAAAGACCCGGAGCTTATAAGTGCTATGGGATGGAAACCTTTCAAATCGTATCAAGAACAGCAATTTGTCGATGCCGTTTCAAAACCGTCATTGCCTATGTTTCGTTGCGAGGACTCCATTATTTACAGCATTATAACAGTAAATGATAATGTGCCGATTGGTTTCATTTCCTTAAAAGGGATTGATTGGGATTCAGCAAAAGCAGAACTGGCTATAGCAATTTGTGACAATCAATATCGTTCAGGTGGTTACGGCACAGAGGCACTTACTCTGGGAATTGATCATGCATTTAATAGTTTGAAATTATTTTCTATCTACCTTTCTGTATTTCCCTCTAATACGAGGGCAATTCGAGTATATGAAAAAATCGGGTTCAAACTTGTTAAGCGATTAGAAAAATCTTGGACAATGCCAGATGGGGAAAAAGTCGATATGCTAATAATGTCCATTAAAAAGAAAGCTAATGACTAATTATCCAATGTAACCGTTCACTCCTCAGAGGAATTTCGGGGACATCCATGGTAAGTTTTGTCAAGGGGAAAACGGTCTTGACAATAATGTATCACTACAGTATCATTATTTCATGAAAACAGAATTAGTCACAACTCTAAAAAGGCATGCAACACGCGTTATGGCAGAACTGCGTGACTCCGGGGAGCCCATCTTGATTACAGAACATGGGAAGCCTTCGGCTTACCTTGTCGATGTGGATTCCTATGAATTCATGCGGCGCAGAATGCAGATTCTGGAAGGCATAGCGCGTGGCGAACGTGCGATTATAGAAGATCGCACGTTCTCACAAGCCGAGGCCAGGAAAAAGATGAAGAAATGGCTCGACTGATCTGGACGGAATCAGCTCTACTCGATCTGGATGAGATCGCCGAGTACATAGCACTCGACGATCCGCTGGCCGCATCTCGATACGTTCAGAAAGTGTTCGACAAAGTCGAGCGACTTGAGGCCCATCCAAATTCCGGCAAGCGACCCGCAGAGTTGCCGCGCACATCGTACCGGGAAGTTGCGGTTGCTCCCTGTCGCATATTCTATCGGGTTGAGAAAAACATCGTATACATCCTGTATGTTATGCGTTCAGAAAGGTTGTTGCGGACATTCCTGCTTGAGCAAAGGGATCGAGAGAAATAAGGCTTCCAACAGGGCTTTTGCCGCGGAACACAAAAAACCGCACCCGCTGAAAAGCGACATTCTAACCTTTGGATGTTGGCTATGGCAAAAAAACTCAAGATCGGGTATTTACTCCCATTCCGACTATTCTGTTCAGGCTATGGCCATCTCTCCGAACTGTTAATTTCAGTAATCTGATCGTTCAGTGTCCAGAAGTCATACAGATACCCCAGGCCAAAAATCCCGCCTGTCAACAGATAGATAACCCCTGTAAACCATTTGCCCATGTACATTCGGTGTGCGCCTAAAAGACCCAGAAACGTCAGGAGAATCCATGCAATGGAATAATCAATCCAACCCGCACGAAACCGCAGATCCGCCTGCCGATCCAGTGAAGGAATAAGAAACAGGTCCACCAGCCACCCGACACCGAGAAGCCCGAAGGTAAAAAAATAGATGGTCCCCGATATCGGTTTGCCAAAGTAGAAACGGTGGGAGCCTGTAAATCCAAAAAGCCATAAAATGTAACCCATTGATTTAAGGTGCGTATCATTGGTGTAATTCACAGACAGATCTCTCCTTTTAGATAATTTTATGCTCATATGGAAACTAACTTGATATTCGCGGTATTATGCAGTAGACAAGTCAAGCTGTCAATAATTACGCCTCCCCACGCAAAAGCGTGGGACCGATAAAAGACGTGGAGTTGTTTTATATGAACGCATTTTTCTGGTGGATTTTCAAACTGGTTATAGGAATTGCCTCCCTGTTTCTTTTCATAAGGGGGGTTGAGGTCCTGATCGGCTCGTACACTCTGAACAACCCTGCCGAGTTTCTCATGTATTTCTTTTCATCGAGTATGCTCATCCTTATGAGTGCAGTCGGCATCATCTACAGTGCCGTCAAAATATTCAAAAGAGTAAGAGGTGAACTCTGATGACTTCCGGAAATAACCTTCGGCATATCCTTCTTGAATGCCTTGCTATCACCTGTCTTGCATCTTTTCTCTTATACATTACTTTAAGTCCATGTTCCGCGTACGATCTGAAGAACAAGGTAAAGGAATTCACACTCAAGAATGGTCTCAAGGTGTTGATAGTCGAGAGACATGCAAGTCCAACCGTTTCTCTTTACATAAGCCATGATACGGGTGCGGTAGACGAAGAAGACGGCCATACGGGTACCGCTCACATTCTGGAACATATGATGTTCAAGGGCACCGAAACTATCGGAACAAAGAATTTTGAAGAGGAAAAGCGTATCCTCCGGAAGATTCATGACGTGGGCAACACTCTCGATACTGAGCTGATGAAGGGGGAAAGCACCGATGGGCAAAAAATAAAGGATTTGCGCAAACAACTTGAAACCCTTCAGCAAGAAGCCAGGAAATGGAGCATCCCTGGCGAAATAGACAGGCTGTATACAGCGAAGGGGGGCGGGGACCTTAATGCCTTTACGGGACAGGATTTGACCAGCTATCATGTAAGCCTGCCCTCCAACAGAATAGGATTATGGGCAAGAATAGAGTCCGACAGGATGGCCAACCCTGTCTTTCGCGAGTTCTATTCGGAACGCAACGTGGTTATGCAGGAACGTAAGCAGACGGTGGAATCAAACCCGGGGAGAAAGCTTATGGAACAGTTCCTGGCTGCGGCCTTCATGGTTCATCCATATAGAAGACCGGTGTTAGGATGGACACCCGATATGCGTTTTCTGAACATTGATTACACAAAGAAATTTTTCAGAACTTATTATGCCCCCAACAATACAACCATAGCCATTGTAGGAGATGTGTCGCCCGAGGAAACAATGAAAATCATAAAGCACTATTTTGGGAGGATACCCTCTCAGAATATCCCAGTAAGGCGCGTTACAGAGGAACCGGTACAGAATGGCGAGAGGCGGGTGAAACTGATATCCGATGCGTCCCCCAGGCTCATCACAGGGTACCACAAGCCCACCCTGCCCTCTTTTGACGACTGCGTTTTCGACGTTATCGACACAATCCTCTCAGGAGGAAGAACTTCCAGACTTTTCAAGGCATTAGTTGAAAAGGGCATAGCCGTTGGCGTAAACACGGCAAACGGGTATCCAGGCGCAAGATATCCCAATCTCTTTGTCATATTTGCTCAGCCCGTCTCGCCGCACACCTGCGGGGAATTGGAAAAGATAATATATAAGGAACTGGATGTATTGAAGAAAGAACCAGTCAGATCTGAAGAGCTTGAAAAAGCGAAGAATCAGTTGAACGCGGGTATTTTAAGAGAAATTTCCACGAATTCCGGCCTCGCCGGCATGCTCTCTTATTATGGAGCCGTGGCGGGAAGCTGGCAATATATTACGGATTTCCCTGATCTCCTGGAAAAAGTCACTCCGGAAGATATCATGGCGGTCGCGGAAAAATACTTTGAGCCCCGAAACAGAACGGTCGCCGAACTGGTGAGGAAAAAGATTTAAGGGGACATAAACTTAATTAGTTATTGGTAATTACTAACAAATTTTTCAGGAGATTATACAAAAAACCATGGAAACACAAAGACAGAAAATAATTAAGTATTGTGTCCCCTTAATTCTGCTTATTCTTTTATCATCGTGCGCGTGGCACGGCACACCGGTAACCGATCCGGATGATATTGTGTATGCTCCACTACGTTTTGAACCCCCGGAAGCACAGAGGGTGAAACTTGAAAATGGCATCATACTCTATATGCTGGAGGATCACGAGATTCCCCTTGTGAACATATCCGCCGTTATAAGAATGGGTTCATTCTACGACCCGCCGGGGAAGGAAGGACTGGCGGAGATTACGGGAACAGTGATGCGCACGGGGGGAACAAAATCCATGACGGGCAGTCAGATAGATGAGGAGCTGGATTTCATTGCCGGGGAAATATCCGTGTCGGTGGGAATGGATTTCTGCACCCTGTCAATGTCTGTCCTCAAAAAAGATATCGATAAGGGGCTGCAAATATTTTCCGATATAATCACAAGCCCTGTTTTTTCTGAGGAAAAGATGGAAACTGAGAAAATCCTCGGAATAGAGGCTCTCGAAAGAATATCCGACAATCCGCAGAAGATCGCGTTCAGGGAATTCCGCCGCCTGATGTATCAGGGTGATCCGAGAGGAAGACTCTCCTCGGTTAAATCCATAAAAAAAATAGAGCGGGATGATCTGCTGAAGTTTTACAAACGCTTCTTTCGACCAGGCAACGTGATGATAGCCCTGTCGGGCGATATAGAAGAAAAGGATGCGGCGGAAAAGATAAAAAACAGTCTGGGAAAATGGAATATTCCCGGAGGTCCGG
>JAGGXJ010000051.1 GCA_021163105.1 Syntrophobacterales bacterium | reverse complement strand
CATTAAGACAAACAACACACAAACAAACCCGGTAAAAATCTTTCTGTTCATTTCTTCCTCCCTTAATCTAATTGTTCTTATTTTATCTTCCCATCTTCACGTCCAAAAATGGAAGTTATTATAAGTTACTTGAAGTGTATACTACGCCATGAACCATTGTCAAGAATTGATACACCCGCAGGAAACCAGAATCAGGCAATGATCCGATTTCAATTCTGCCATAGAATCTCGATGATGAGATCATCAATAAATGACTCTGGCTTTTTCGGTTCAATTACGTTATCTTTCTTAACAATGTGCATATTTTTTCAGGGAGACAGGATAAGATGAAAGAAAAAAGAGAAATACTGGTAAGCATAGTAATGGGGAGCGATTCCGACCTTTCCGTGATGAAGGAGGCAGCATCAATCCTCGAAGGATTTCATATTCCGCATGAACTGTTCCTGACATCGGCCCATCGCTCACCGGAGCGAACATCGTTGTTTGCAGACGAGGCCGCCCGGCGAGGTGTCAAAATCATCATCGTCGGAGCGGGCATGGCGGCGCACCTTGCCGGCGTTATCGCGTCACAGACACCATTGCCTGTAATTGGTGTACCGATTGATGCGTCTTCCCTCCAGGGACTCGACGCACTCTTTTCCACGGTACAGATGCCGGGAGGAATACCTGTAGCCACGATGGCCATTGGAAAAGCGGGTGCAAAAAACGCCGCCCTGATGGCAGTCAGGATACTTGCGCTGGAGGATAAGAATCTCCGCGATAAGATGGATGTGTACATCAGGGAAATGGCTGATAATGTTGAGAAAAAACAGCAGAAGTTATAGGATAGCTGTGTTGCTCTATCCGGTGTTTCGCGGTGCAAAATGATACCTGTCATAGAGATAAATTCCGGCGGACTATCAACAATGAAGGCAGTGAAAATTATGGAGGGAGGGGGTGTTGTTGCCTACCCTACAGAAACCTTCTATGGCCTCGGCGCTGACATCGGAAATCCACAAGCCCTGGAGAAAATATACACAATCAAGGGAAGAAATTTCAGCAAACCCATCTCCATAATTATAGGCAGTCGTGAAGATCTCGCAAGGTTCGCGAAAGAGATCACCCCGGCAGCGGAAATCCTCATGGATCGATTCTGGCCCGGGGGAATCACCTTACTGTTCAAGGCATCTCCAGAGGTTCCCCGGAAACTGACAGCAAAAACCGGGAAAATAGGTATTCGCCTGTCCAGCAATCCCGTCGCTACCCTTCTGGCACAGAATCTTTCCGGCGCCATCACGGCAACCAGCGCCAACCGCTCCGGCCAGAAAGAATGTGTTTCTGTTGAAGAAGTGATCGACTGTATCGGTGAGACAGTGGATGCGGTTATCGACGGAGGCAGGACACCGGGTGGCGCGGGTTCCACCATTGTGGACACAACCGTTGACCCACCCGTTATTATCAGAGAGGGGATTATCCCTTCGTCAGCAATATACAATAGAGATTTCCAACATACCAGATGAGTGGTATAATATGGATTATCTCCCGATTAGTTGTGGTTAAGTAAAGCAAAACAAGTGCGTTATCTACAATCAATACCAGAAGGGCTCAAGGGTCCAAGGATTCGAGGGTTCGAGTGAAAGGAAAAAAGACAACCCCTGATTACATTCCATTAAACGAAAGGAGAAACAAGATGCCGATTTTTTTACTTTTTGGAACGTATACACCTGAGGCGCTTGAGGGGATAAGCGCCGAACGTACAAAAAAAGCGGTAAAACTGATAGAAACGCATGGCGGAGAAGTTAAATCCATGTATGCCGTACTCGGCGAGCATGATCTTGTATTTACAGTTATTTTCCCAGATGCCGAAAAAGCGATGATCGCCTCGTTGGCCCTTCGATCATTGACAGGAATTTCTTTTACAACATCGCCGGTAGTAGATGTTGAAGAGTTTGACAAGCTGGTAGGCACGGTAAAAGATGTGTAACCCGACGGGGAACACATTATATAAAATTCATCGCATTTGCTCGAAATGACAAGTGAATAAAGCTCGTCAAATAAAGATTCTAACCGGAACTTATTGAACAATATTATTCATCAGGTCATCGATGCTCTTTATAACAGCCGGTTCAGCGGTCATGGTTTTGGTTTTTCAAGATATTTCACCGCCTCGTCATATTCCTGCATCTGCACACAGGCTGGGCCAAAAATATTAATCCAAAACCCCCAGAGTTACCGATGTTGAACGTACAGATTCTCCATAAAACATGCTGGCAAGCCGGTTGAATCTTTCCGGGGAATTGGTGGAAAGGAATTCTCTGATACCTTCTCTGGAAAGTCTTTTTTCCACTTCCAGGTGTCTTGCCAGGTAATCTCTCAGTTTACTCGCGATGACCGGCCCCTGACTGAGGATTTTCACGTGAGAAGGAGTGTGTCTTCTGAATGTTTCATAGAGTATCGGGTAATGGGTGCATGAAAGGAGTATTGTATCTATTTCGCTATCCCTGGCAAACAGGCTGTCAAGATATTCAGACACAATCGCATCAGAACGTCTTTCGTCCTGTTTCCCGGCTTCTATTATCGGCACCAGAAGCGGACAGGCCTGGTAGAATACCTCGATTGAAGGATTAAGTTTTTCAATCTCCGATGTATATATCTCAGATTCGACAACCCCCTCTGTCGCAAGAATTCCGACTTTTCTGCATCCCATGTCCGTTATTTCTTCGGCCGACGGCCCGATCACACCGAGCACTTTCCTGTCAGGATATATACCCGGCAGAAATTCCTGCTGGATCCTTCTCAGAGCCCCGGAAGACACGGTATTGCAGGCGATGATAACCAGCAGGCACCCCCTTTTTATAAGGAAATCGACGGCCTGTATTGTATACTCATGCACTGTTTCCGGAGACCGCCCCCCATAAGGAATTCTCGCGTTGTCACCAAGATACAGATAATTGTACTCCGGCAGCTCCTGAACGTGCTCTTCAGCACCGTTAATCCACCGAACCCCGAGTCAAAAAAACCTATCACGCCTGCTCCCTCTCAAAAAATTCCGACTTTTCCCGTACAATCAATTTGCACCCGGGTATTTAGATTCAAGCCGCACTGTTTGTCAATATTTCTTTAGTTGTTTTCTTGAACACCGGCCGGACAGGAAAGATTTATTACCCTGATATCGGCACTTGTGAAAGCTATAAGATAAAGCAACCGGGAGAATGAAGTAATATCTTGCTGCACACGAGCAGATTGTTCATCCTTGCTTTCGGTATTGACAACCGGAAGGGTAAAAGAGTATTGTTTCTGGAAAAAACAAGGGGGTATATTATGATCAGAGGTAAAAAGATTGTTGTATTAGCGTTGTGTGTCATGTTTCTTGCCACACTCTGGAGTTGCCAGACCCCGGCTGGAAGAACTGCAGGTGTGGTCATTGATGACGCAAGCATCACAACCCAGGTCAAGGCAAAACTTTTCAAAGATAAAATATTGACCGGCCTCGCCATCTCTGTTTCAACCTTTGAGGGAGAAGTAACTCTTATCGGGGCCGTAGAAACTTCAAAAATAAAACAATACGCGACCAATGTGGCCGGTTCAGTAGCCGGCGTACGCAGTGTGAAAAATCTTCTTAAAATCAGGTAGAAAAATTCAGAACCCTGTTGTTTCGCGCTTAATTTCAGTGTCAACACAAAAACAGCAATAGCAGTCTGTCGGCTTAGCCGGGTTAGTATACCCCCAGTTAAGCTGCTATGATGCGTGAGAATACCGGGGTGTCCACTTCCAGACGGCGTAAAATGGTCTGGAGAGAACTTCCGAGAGGCATCCGAATTGATCGTCAAGACAACAAGCAGCGCCATAATAGGTATAGATTCCTACCCGGTCAATGTGGAAATAGATGTCTCCAGAGGCCTTCCGCAGTTTTCCACAGTCGGTCTCCCCGATGCAGCCGTGAGGGAGAGCAAAGACAGAATAAAATCCGCCATAAAAAACTCCGGTTACAGGTTCCCCGGAAACAGGGTGACCATAAATCTCGCTCCTGCGGACATCAAGAAGGAGGGGACGGGCTTTGACCTTCCCATAGCCGTGGGCATCTTGTCGGCGCAGGGGATAATTGAAAAAGAGCAGCTCTCCGAATACATGTTCGCAGGGGAATTATCGCTGGATGGAGGCGTTAAAGGCATACACGGCGCCTTGCCGGCCGGGATTCAGGCGGCGAAAATGGGGTTGAAGGGGATCGTGCTTCCAAGGGAAAATGCCGGGGAAGCCGCGATGGTTGAAAAGATAGATGTAATAGCCGTTGATCATCTGTACGATGTGGTTGAATTTCTTAACGGCACAAAAGAATTTCCCGCCATGGAGACAGACATATCCGATCTGTTTTCCCGGAGTCTTCATTATCCATTCGATTTCAGTGAGATTAACGGCCAGAATCAGGCGAAGAGGGCAATGGAGGTGGCGGCCGGCGGCGGACACAACATTATCATGATCGGTCCGCCCGGTTCAGGCAAGACTATGCTGGCCCAGCGTCTCCTGACAATCCTGCCCGATCTTTCACTTGAAGAGGCCATCGAGACAACAAAGATTCATTCCGTAGCCGGACTGCTCAGCAGGAAAGAATCTCTCTTGGCCGTGAGACCGTTTCGCTCGCCACACCACTCCATATCCGACGCGGGCCTGGTGGGAGGAGGTCGCATACCGAGGCCGGGAGAGATAAGTCTCGCCAATAATGGGGTCCTTTTCCTGGACGAGCTGCCTGAATTTAAAAGAAATGTGCTGGAGGTATTAAGACAGCCCCTGGAAAGCGGCCATATAACTGTCTCGAGGGCTTCCGCATCGGCAACCTACCCTGCCAGATTCATGCTTGTAGCCGCCATGAACCCATGCCCGTGCGGTTATTTTACCGACAGCAGAAGGCAATGCACATGCACCCCCCGCCAGATAAGACAATACAGAGCCAGAATATCCGGCCCCCTGCTTGACAGAATAGATATCCACATAGAGGTGCCCTCCATAAGATACAAGGATCTATCGGAGGAATCCGGGGGAGAAATATCCGAAACCATAAAGAAACGCGTGAACAGGGTAAGGGATATCCAAAAGGACAGATTTCAAAGCGGCATATTGTGCAACGCCAGGATGTCCAACAGGCAGATAAAAGAATACTGTGTTCTTGACGGCGATTCAAAGAAGCTGATTGAAATGGCGGTTGACAGACTCGGTCTGAGCGCAAGGGCCTACACCAAGATACTGAAGGTGGCCAGAACCATCGCGGATCTTGAAGACGAAAAAGACATCCGCCAGTCTCACATATCAGAGGCTATCCAGTATAGAACCCTCGACAGAGAAGCGATATAAATTTCTGGATCATCCCCCGGTTAATAGAGGGTTCAAGGAGTTAAGGATTCGAGGGGTCGAGTGAGAAGCTGAAAAACATAGCAGAGAATTTAGATTTAATTGGAAAAGGTGTATTGAGTAATACTGAAAGAAGACATAGCAGAAAGCCCCGACAAGTCGGATTAAAAGCTCTGATAAAATCTTTAGAGAACAAACCCTTGAATCCTTGACCCCTGTCCCGACGAGTCGGGATTGGACCCTCTTCTCCAACTAAATTGGAGAAGAATCAGATTTTTTTGCCCTTGACAGGCAGATGCGTTTGCATGTATTTTTTAAGGGTTATTCTCGGAATTGTAAAAACCAATAAGCGTGAATGCCACACACATTAGTGTGCCGCACCCATTTTTGAAAGGAAGACCGGAATGGAAATCAAGGTTACAAAAATCGATCCTGAACAAATGAAGCCAAAGCCTGAAGATGAGTCGCAGTTAGGGTTTGGACAAATATTCGCCGACCATTTCTTTATTGTAGAATATGACAGCGAAAAGGGATGGCACGATGCTTCCATAGAACCGCTGAGACCCCTGTCGCTCAACCCCGCCTCCATGTGTCTCCATTATGGGCAGGAGATATTTGAAGGCATGAAGGCTTACAAGGGAAAAGATGACTCCATCTATCTGTTCAGACCGGAAGAGAATATAAACCGGATGAATCGTTCCGCGGAGAGACTGTGCATGGCACAAATAGACAACGAGCTGTTCATGGAGGGATTGAAAAAGCTTGTGCTCCTGGAAAAAGACTGGATACCACATGATACAGGCACATCGTTGTACATCAGACCGACAATGATCGCGACGGAGCCCGCCCTCGGAGTACACCCTTCCAATCAATACATATTTTACATCATTGCGGGTCCGGTCGGAGCATATTATCCGGAAGGATTCAACCCGACGAAGATATATGTGAGCGAGAAATATGTCAGGGCGGCCCCGGGAGGTGTTGGAGACTGTAAAGCGGCAGGCAATTATGCGGCCAGCCTCTACGCAAGTCAGGAGGCATTGGAAATGGGGTACACCCAAGTGTTGTGGCTCGACGCAAAAGAACGGAGGTATGTCGAAGAGGTGGGTACAAGCAATATTTTCTTTGTCATAGGAGATGACCTGGTAACACCCCCTCTCTCGGGAAGCATTCTCCAGGGCATTACACGTGATTCCGTGATACAACTGGCAGAATCATGGGGGATCAACGTCCTGGAGAAACAATTATCGATGGATGAACTGTTGAAATTGAATGATGAAGGATTTCTCAAAGAAATCTTCGCGTCCGGGACCGCTGCCATTGTATCGCCGGTGGGACAAATCTACTACCGTGGAACAGAATATGTGATCGGTGACGGCAGTACAGGCCCACTGACTGAAAAACTGTACAATGAAATATTGCAAATCCAGTATGGCGAAAAAGAAGACCCACTCGGGTGGAGGGTAAAGATCTCGTAATTGTCCATCTTCTAAAAGAGATCCACAACCCGCGTTAAGCCCTCCACAGAACTGTGTACAGAGCTGTTGGTAAATCTGTTGACAAAATATGTAAACACTCTGTTGCCGATACCTTACACCTCATTGCCTATAATTTAGGCATTGAATTATACTTAACAATAACCAATAATTACAACTATATCACTGTTATCACATGCTTATATTACAGATTATAACCGACTTCTTTATTAAATATTGTACTCGGGAAAAGTTCTTCCTGGCCTTGTCTGTCATCACGGCCCTGATCCTGCCGGGCACAACGGCTTTCTCCCAAACCTTGGCCCTTGACGAGCTTACCGCGAAAATACAGACGGCGTATGATCACACGGTGGATTTCAAGGCGAATTTCATACAGGAAGCAACCATTAAATCAATAGACAGGACAGAGAAAGAGGAAGGCACAGTTTATCTGAAGAAACCTGAAAGGATGTTATGGAATTATACAAAGCCTTCCATGAAAAAGCTGGTCATAAATCCCAGGAAGGCGTGGTTATATATGCCGGACGATAATATTGTTTATGTTCAGGACGCAAAGAATGTCCTGTCATCAAAAATGACGATAAGATTTCTCACAGGTATCGGGAATCTGAAAGATGATTTTGAAACAGCTTTTTCCGCCGGCGGTCCCACGGATACCGAAGGAAACTATGTCATAATCCTTACACCGCGTGAATACGAAGCCGGCATAAAGACTCTCCTACTCACTGTGGACAAGGATAATTTCCGCATTATAGAATGCGTTTTTACCGATATGTACGAAAACACCACCAGGCTCAGCTTCAGCGATATCAGGTTCAATATCAACCCCCCGGATGAATTGTTCGAATTTACCCCCCCGTCAGGTGTGGAAGTACATAACATCCAGGGTCAGTAGGCCTGATCCGGGCAAACCCGAAGAATTCATGGCTGAACCCTTAACCTCATTCCACGCATTATATCCTCTTTACAACATCGCGCAGTTTCCCGCTCTCCACTAGTTCTAGAAACTCTTCTCCGAGATGCTTCGAGGTTTCGACCGCCTGCCGCCAGTTTCTTACTCTTCCCGAGGGATTATTAACATACCTCTTGAAATCTCCACGATCAGGCACTCTCCCATAAGGCAATTTACGCGTGAAATCATCCGACGGATACACCATCAGGAGATCTTTCAGATATCTTTCCTGTGGCCGCCTGTATTTCAGCCCTTTATCCAGCCATGCAGGTATTATGCGTTCCTGATGATTAAACATGAGGGTAATTGAGCCGTTTTCGCCGGCATACTTCTGATTGAGCTGATAGTCTGTGAGCCCTCCATCTCTATATGTGCCATTTGGAGCACCGTATATATCTATGACGCCGGCAACTGCGAGGGGTATCGCCGATGAAGCCAGCAGCGCGTGTTTGAAATTTATTCTATTCAAAGCGACCGCCTGACCCCTGAAATCATTGTCCAGGCAAAACGGCGGCGGGATCGGGCTGTTGTGGAATACAACCCTCTGGAAAAATTTGTGGATCAAGCGACGGTTTACAGCGCTGAAGAAAAATCCTGTCCCGATAGCCAGCCCCTGCAGCCACCTCACATCCGAAGAAGCAAGCCTTTTAGCGCGAGCTGTCATTATCGCCAGCCTGTATTTCCTGCTGGCCAGCGCAAACGGGATGGCTTCATTGTCAATATAATTATCTATAAGGTCGCGGAGGGACTGCAGGATCTCTCCCGGCCTATCCTTTCTGGTAAAATTCATTGAAATGTAGGCGTCAATAAGCCTGTGATAACTCTTTTCAGGCTCCGGCTGCACCCATGCGGCAAATCGCATCGCGCCCGCCGATGAACCAGCGAGAACTACAGGAAGATTGTTACCCAGCACCCCGTTTCCCAGAAGCGACAGGTCGAAACCGCTAGCGACGAGCCACCTCGGCCCGGAAGCCGCACCGACATAAGTGGTAACCCTGTCAAAATCGAATTCGCCATCCTGTATAACTTTGTATACATTTTTGCCGGCCCTGATACATATTTCACCCATAGTCATCTCTGTTCCCGTTCTCTCAATTGGACTTTTTCCAAAGCCGTCAATCTTGACACGGCCCTTCATATACTATAGATTGATTCTTCTCAATGAGAAAATATAAACAATAATAAGGACAAGACAATGGATATCAAAGAACAGGTTACAGAGACAGGACACAAGGCCAGAAAGGCCGCCGGACTTCTTGCAAATATTTCAACCGCTGTAAAAAACAGGGCGCTCCTGAAGATGGCGGAAACGCTGGTAAAAGAGTCGGACCACATCATCAGTGAAAACGCGAGGGATCTTGAATACGCGAGGGATAAGGGATTATCCGGCGCTATGATAGACAGGCTGACATTGGACGAAGCGGCAATAAAGGGCATGGCGGACGGTCTTACGGAAATTGCCGCTCTACCTGATCCGGTAGGGGAAATTACGGGAATGAGGAGAAGGCCAAACGGTCTACTCGTCGGGAAGAAAAGGATCCCGCTCGGTGTAATAGGGATAATTTACGAGTCCCGTCCAAATGTAACCGCGGACGCCGCGGCCCTCTGCCTGAAATCCGGAAACGCGGTGATACTGAGGGGGGGGTCGGAGGCGATAAATTCCAACCTCGCCATTGCCCGGATACTGCAGGGTGTCCTGAAAGAAACCAATATCCCGGAGAACGCGATACAGATAATCTCCACAACCGACAGAGATGCCGTCAATGAAATGTTGAAGCTTGAGGAGTATATAGACCTTATTATCCCCAGGGGGGGTGAGGGGCTTATCCGGGCGGTCGTCAGCATGTCCAGGATACCTGTCCTCAAACACTACAAAGGTGTCTGCCACGTATTCGTAGATGAAAGCGCGGACATCGAAATGGCTGTTGCCATATCCCTCAATGCCAAGGCCCAGAGGCCGGGGGTATGCAATGCCATGGAGACCTTGCTGGTACACAAAAATATTGCCGGGAGATTTCTCCCTGTAATGGCTGGAAGTTTTCGTGGGGCCGGTGTTACGTTGAAAGGTTGCGAAAAGACCTGCACCATCCTTCCGGATATCGAGAAAGCGACTGAGGCTGACTGGTATGAAGAGTATCTTGACCTTGTCCTTGCGGTACGGGCAGTCGACAGCATTGACGAAGCCATGGCGCATATAGAAAAATACGGCTCTCTGCATACGGAAGCAATCGTCACAAGCGACTATAAAAACTCTCAACGCTTCCTGAATGAAGTCAATTCGTCAACGGTGTTGGTAAATGCCTCCACGCGATTCAGCGACGGCTTCGAACTGGGTCTGGGAGCGGAGATGGGTATAAGTACCACGAAACTACATGCCTTCGGCCCTATGGGGCTCGAAGAATTAACAACCACGAAATTCATAATCTACGGCGACGGGCAGATAAGAACATGAAGTGGGGACTATTCGGAGGAACCTTTGATCCTGTGCATCTCGGGCACCTGAGATGCGCTGAAGAAATCTCCGAATTGTTCCGCCTTGACAGAATGATATTCATTCCCGCCCGCTTACAACCCCTCAAGACAGGCAGAGCTGTTTCCCCTTTTCACCACAGGGAACAGATGCTCAGGCTGGCCACAGAGGACAATCCATCATTTTCAATTTCAGACATAGAGAACAGGAGAGATGATAAATCCTACTCCATTGAAACCGTCAGGCACTTCCTCGATAACTCGCCGGACGGCACCGAACTCTATTTCATACTGGGACAGGACGCCTTCCACGAGATTCAGATGTGGAAAGAGTGGAAAGATCTGGTGCGGCTGTGCAACTTTGTTGTCATGACCAGACCCGGATATGAAACAAAGAGTCTGGGCAGTGTGTTTCCTCCTGATTTTGCCTCTCTGTTTCAATATGATAGCACCTCGGACTGCTTCAAGGGTCCCACAGATAACTCCATATTCTTCAGGAATCTGACTCTCCTCGACATATCCTCCACAGACATAAGAAAGCGGATAAAAGCGGGAACCTCCATCAGATATCTCGTTCCCGGGCCTGTGCGAGACTACATATTGAAACAGGGGTTGAATCCTTATTGACCCCTGAAGGAAAAACAGCCTGTCTCTTCTTTCTTTACAGTTGTTTGTAGACTATCTAATCCGGACACCCGTCTAAAGATACAAAAATACGAACACATTTTTAGATAAGAAAAGTGGACAAGTACCCGGCGCTATGGGTAGAATTGATACACTATGTCACAGAAAAATCATGAAGATAATCCTCCTCCCACCCGTAGCGTCGCCCTGCCCGGGCAGGCAGTGCTCCTGGCAGAAGAGGCCGTGGCCGGCAGTGAAGTCGCATTCAACAGACTCGTTGATCTTTTTCAAGAGGACATCTTCAGGATGGCCTACTACCGCACCCTATCCCGT
>JAGGXJ010000077.1 GCA_021163105.1 Syntrophobacterales bacterium | reverse complement strand
TGGTACCCCCGGTGTGATTCGAACACACGGCACACGGATTAGGAATCCGTTGCTCTATCCTACTGAGCTACGGGGGCAGATATGTCTGAAAGCGGGATTTCTAACATTATTTAAAAAGAGAGTCAACGATATTGAGGGGATAATTTCTTTCACAGGCTCATTAATGTTCAGTAATGATTTTCTATTATCCTTTCTTCAGAAAAATCCATGAGCTTCAGGTAGTCTGCTGTTGTGTCCTCAAGGGCGGCTTTGGGAATAAGACCTATCAGTTCGGACTCGAGGATGTCAGTACCATGTTCGCCTGCCTTTCTTCTTACTGTATCGAAAACTGTGCGGATGGAGGTCGTCTCATAATCTGTAAGATTCATAGATACCTGTGCGATATTTCTGCTTTCGAGCAGCACCCCAATTGCCTGAACATGCTCAAATCCGCCGCTTGAATATCGTATCAATCCAGCTATGTTTCTCGCGAGGTCGATATCATTTGAATTCAGATTTATGTTAAATGCTATAAGTGGTTTTCTTGCACCCACAGCGGTTGCGCCCAGGTGCGGGTTGAATCCCGACCCGCCGGGACTGATATCCGGCGCCCATGTCGGATCATCTATTTTGTCTCTGAGGCCCTCATATTGTCCCCTGCGGATATCCGCCAGTTTTTTCCTTTCCTGATTCAGTGTCGCCTCTCCATAGAAATATACCGGAACATTGTTTTTCCTGCCGAATATTTGTCCAAACCTGTGTGCCGTCTCTACCGCGTCTGACATATCCGCGCCCTTCAGGGGAACAAAGGGAACCACATCAACAGCGCCGATGCGGGGGTGAACACCACTGTGCCTTCGCATATCTATCAAGTCGGCAGCCCTGTTACAGGCCGCAACCGCTCCGCGCAATGTGGCTTCAGGTGAACCGATAAAAGTCAACACGCTCCTGTTGTGATCACTGTCCATGCTAAAATCCAGTACCTTGACGCCTTCAATCCCGGCGGCGGAGTCCACAATAGACTTTACAAATTCGGGATTTCTTCCCTCGCTGAAGTTCGGGATACATTCGATGATCTTCATATCTAAGCCTGGTATATCTTTTTTGATGGAAGTTCTATGCATGTAAGAAAGCCGCCATAGGCAGCGCCGGTATCGATTCCTATCCTGCCGGGGAGAAAGAGTGGTTTTGAATGTGACATGGGCGTGTGGCCGAAGACAACAGTCTTACCGAAATCGTAGGAGGACATTATAAAATCGTGGCGTATCCACAGCATATCTTGAATCTTCTGGTCTTTCAATGCGATATTCTCCCTGAGTCCTGCGTGGACGAAGATATAATCGTCCGTTTCGTAATAGGGAAGAAGTGAGTCGAAGAACTTTATGTGACTGTCCGGTACGTTGAGTTCTCTATTCCCGTGTACGTTGCGGTATCCATACGAAGCAATAGTAGTTTCGCCACCGTTGGACAGATAAAGGTCCTCGTTTTTATTGAGACATACATAATCGAGAAACATTTGTTCGTGATTTCCCTTCAGGCATATCACCCTGTGCATTTCCCTCTTGAGATCAAGCACAAAATCCACAACTCCCCTGGAATCAGGTCCCCTGTCTATATAATCTCCAATAAAAATAAGGGTGTTCTCTTTGTTGTCGATACCTATCCTGGAGATTATTCTCTCCAGTTTAGAGAGACAACCGTGGATATCGCCTATCGCGAATATTTTTCCCATAACGTCCCCACTATCCGAACAGGGCATCTACGAATTCCTCGCTCTTGAAACGCCGCAGGTCGTCCAGACCTTCGCCGACCCCTATGTATCGGATCGGTATCTCCAGCTCCCGGGCTATTCGGATTATGATCCCCCCCTTCGCAGTGCCGTCCAGTTTTGTGAGGGCCAATCCGGTGATGCCTATTTCCTGGTGGAACATTTTCGCCTGCAAAACGGCGTTTTGCCCAGTGGTTGCGTCGAGGACGAGGAGGGTTTCATGCGGCGCGCCTTCCAGTTCTCTGCCCATGATGCGTTTGATCTTTTTGAGCTCATCCATAAGGCCCGTTTTTGTGTGCAGCCTGCCTGCCGTGTCGATAAGCATGACAGCTTTCCTCGATTTTGCCGCGTGAATCGCGTCAAAAACAACTGCGGAAGGGTCCGCTCCCATCTTCTGTTTGATAAGTGGAACGTCGGCCCTCTCCGCCCATATCTCGAGCTGTTCAATAGCCGCGGCCCTGAATGTATCGGCTGCGACCAGCAACAGGGGTATTCCGTTTCTCTTGAAGCGGGATGCCATCTTTCCTATCGTGGTGGTCTTTCCCGTTCCGTTGACTCCGACCACCATGATTGTGTAGGCCTCTCCTTTGGGAATCCTTAATGGCGATTCACACTTTTTGAGGATGTCTATCATGTTATCTTTCATCAATTTTCTGAGTGTGTCCGGACTATCGAGTTCATTTCTCTTTGCCCTGGATCTCATCTCCTCAATCAGGTCACAGGTAAAGACAGGCCCCAGGTCAGCCCCTATCAGGATCTCTTCAATATCTTCAAATATATCTTCAGAGATAATCTTTTCGCCGGAAATCATCTCGTCCAGATTCCGGATGAATCCCGTTCTTGTTTTTGACAGGCTCTGTTGAAGCCTTGAGAAAAAACTTTTGTCGTCGTTGTTTTCCATTTCCTATGTTTTTATATCCTTTTTTGTATTTTCGCTTTTTGAGAATTATCTTGAATGCAGTTCCACTATAAACAACTTTGCCCGGGATGACAAGTATGGGAGACCTTTGCGAGCTCTTTCTATGGAGAATCTTTAGGAAATGACGATTCGGGTTCCGGGGGAAATTAATTCATGCTGACAGAAACTGTGGTGGATATTCCATTCTTCTCCATGGTTACGCCGATAAGATTGTCGGCGGCTTCCATGGTGCTTTTATTGTGGGTTATGAATACGATCTGGGAATTTGCCGAGATGTCTTTCAGCAATTCCCTGAAGAGAGATATATTCGCGTCGTCGAGTGGCGCGTCCGCCTCATCGAGAATCAGGAAGGGCGACGGGCGGTGTATGAGGATCGAGAATATCAGCGCCACGGCGGCGAGCGCCTTTTCACCTCCCGACAGTAGAGATAGGTTCTGCCGTTTCTTTCCCGGGATTTGTATATCTATATCCACACCCGTCTCCAGCATATCCGATTCATCGGTCAGCCGGAGGCTCCCGTTGCCTCCTGGGAAAAGCCGGGGGAATACATTCTTAAAATGATGGTTCACGGCTTCGAAGGTTTCCGAGAACCGCTTTCTGGATATCTGGTTGATCCTCGTTATAGTTTTCTGAAGGGTGTCCAGCGAGGAATTCAGATCCTTTATCTGGGTTGCCAAGAAATCGTGACGTTCCTTGAGTTCTTCATGTTCACTGAGGGCAAGGAGATTTACCTCCCCGAACTCTTCCAGTCTTCTTTTACGTGTCTCAAGTTTTTTCCTTAATTCTTCCGCATCGGATGCGTCCATCATCTGAAATTCCGGAAGCAGTGTGTCCAGATCAACGCCGAGTTTTTCATTCATGCCTTCTTTCAGTGTTTTTGCCTGGATGATTACTTCGCGTATTTCCATCTCCATCTCGCCCAGCTGTTTTGAAAGACCATCGGACACTTTTCTTGCCTTCTGAATCGCCTGCTCTTTTTCTCTGCGGATGATATTTTCTTTCCCGTGTTTCTCTCTTTTCTCCGCAAGCTCTTCTTCAGTCTCCATGTAGCGCCCGTAAAGAGTCTTCAGGTTTTCCTTTTCTCCTTCTATACTTTCCATGGCCTCCATCGTCTTTGTATCGCAGGCATCCAAGTCTCCGGCAATGGATTCTATACGTGTCTCTATCCCGGATATTGTTTCTTCCAGCCTTGAAATGGTTTCAGCTCCTGACTTTCTTTTCTCTTCCATGGATATCAAGAGTATCTTCTTTTCGGTCAGGCCTCTTTCGCCCTCTTCAACTTCGGTCCTGGCTCTTTTCCACTTTTCCTGTATGTCCAGGATGTGCCTGTCGCCGTCAGCCACCTCATTTTTGCGGGACGTTAATTCACTTTTAACGGCGGCCGTCTTTTCCACAGTGAGAGCTTTCTCGGATTCAAGATTTTCCCTGTTGAAAACAAGCACATTAATATGCTGCTCAACCCATCTAATTTCACCTTCCAGCCTCTCTACATCTTTTCCACGGCTGTTGATTTCCAGTTCCAGCCCATGCATATCCGACCGCAGTTGTGCTTCTTCACCTTCCAGACGCAATATAACGGAATTTGATTCATCTCTTTCTTTTTCTTTGCCTTCAAAAATACGAGACAGCTCTTTAATCTGTTTTTCCAGTTCCGTAATTTCTCTTCTATCGCCCAGTGAAGATCCGCCGCTGTTTTTGCTTCCTCCGGTCATCGCTCCGTCCGACCTTATCATGTCTCCTTCCGGTGTAACGTAAGTTTCCGTAAAGCCGTTCTTTTGCCACAGGCGCGTAGCGGTATCCAGATCGGGGGCCAGTAGAACGTTTTCCAAGAGGCGATGGACAATGTCTCCGAATTTCTTGTCTGTGGCGTGGACAAGATCGCTGAGCCTGAGAACACCTTCGGGACAGTCTGATCGAGAGGGGATGGTCTTTTTGCTGTTATCCAATGACACAAAACTTCCCCTCCCGGAAGAATGTTTTTTCAAGTAGTCAATGGCCTGCATACCATCTTTCTGATTTTCGACGACAACATACTGAAGCTTGTCATCCAGGGCGGCCTCAACCGCAGCTTCATATTCTTTCGGGACTTCGATATAGTCCGCTACCAGCCCGCGAATATTTCCCTCCAGTGCACGGTCGCGCGCCGCTTCTAATATGTGGCGTGTGCCTTCGTCGCACCACTCGTGCCTTTCCTGAAGATCCTTCAGGGATGTAAGTCGTGAGGTCTTCGCTCTTGTTTTTTCCCTGATTTTTGCAATATGCGTCTCTATTGTCTTGAGATTATTTCTTGCGGTATCGAGATTTTCCCACGTGGATTTCTTTTTTCTCCCGAGAAGTTCAATCCTTTCCATGTCCGATGACAGACCGGATTTTACAGCGGCGAGCTTGTTCTTTAAGGTGCCGAGTTTTTTGTTGTTCTCATCTATTTCCCCGCGTTCTCTTTCCGCCTTTATCTTCAGATCTTCGAGGCTTTTTGTAAGAGATGAAAGGAGATTGCCCAATCTGGCATTTTCGGTTATCGCGTCGATATGCTGGGATTTTTCCCTTTCCAGATCTTTGCTCAGTTCCATCTCCGCGGCCTTCAGTATATCGGCCGTCTCCTGATCACAGGCGATGGAATCTTTTATGTTAGCGATTGTTTTATTCGATTCAGCCGTCTGCTTTTTCAGGAGGGTTACCTCTTCAATCGTTGCCCTTTTGCGTTCTCCGAGAGATTCTGTTTCCTCAAGATCCTTTTTCTTTTTATCCGCCATCTGAGATATGGTCTCATTCGCAAATTCTATTTTCTGTTCCCTTATGTTTATCTCGTTTTTTATGCCGTAGTATTCGTCCTGAAGAGAACCTATCGCATCTTCGCTTTCAATAAGTTGCGTTTTGATGCTCTCTATAGCAGATTCCAGCGATTTCAGTTCCGTCCGGGCCTCCAGTGCTTTTTCATCCAGGGGGATACGTGACCGCTCAAGCTCCTTTATCTTCAAGGTCAGTTCCGAGCAGGTCTGCAGCGAAAGAGCCAGTTGATATTCTTTTATAGTTTTTTTGAAAGCCCTGTATCTCTCAGCCTTTTTTGCCTGTCTAGACGTGGAATTCAACTGGGAGCGCACCTCTCTCAGGATGTCATTGATGCGGATTATGTTCTGCTTTGTTGACTCCATTTTACGAGAAGCGGAGTCTCTCCTCGTCTTGTATTTCATAATTCCAGCCGCTTCCTCGATAAACTGCCGTCTCTCCTCCGGCTTTGCTTCGACGAGACTTGCTATCTTCTCCTGTTCCACTATGGAGTAAGTCCTCGCGCCGACGCCCGCATCCATGAAAAATTCCTTCACGTCGAGGAGACGGCACGGTACCTTGTTTATGTAATATTCACCTTCACCTTCGCGGAATATTTTTCGTGATATCGTGATTTCCCTGTAACCGGCATATTTTTCCGGTACCCTGTGTCCATTGCTTTCCAGGGTTATGGATACCTCGGCCATGCCAACCGGGGACGCGTCGTCGCTCCCGTTGAATATGACATCTTCCATCTTTTTTCCGCGAAGCATTGTGACACGCTGCTCGCCCATAACCCATCGAATGGCGTCCACAATGTTGCTCTTGCCACAACCATTAGGGCCTACGATAGCGTTAATGTCACGGGAAAGATCAATGGGAGTCTTGTCCTTGAAGGATTTAAATCCAAGTATTTCCAGTTTCTTCAGTTTCATTTGTTAAAATCCTGTGGTGGATGCCAGTATAGCTATTTTTTAGAGGATTTAATCCCCGGGAACCTTTTTTATCATTCCCACGAAAATGAGAATCTACCTTATTTACACGAAAAAACCTACCAGAGTTGCAGGTCTTTGTAAAGAGAAAAACACTACAGAATGTATTATTTAAAATCAGAGCACAATATATGGTGTTTTGTCTGAGTTTGGGGACCAGCCGGTTGATCTGTCTGTATGTGGCCACGCACAGACATCATCCTATATAGATGATTCTACTTTACATAACGATCTGTTTTGAATATAGTTTTTTGAAGGGAATTAGAAAAAGTCCGGAAAAGATTGTTTTGAGGATTTTTCTCTCGCAATCTTGCTCAATGCACAAGGTGAATATAATGTTAAAAACCGGGAAAGATAAGCGGTTATATGCCACGCCGAAGGAGTTTGAGGAAAGGGAGAGGGCCTTCTTATCACAGATAATACAGGGGAGCACAATACCCACCCTGGTCGTGAACAGTGAACATATCTGTACTCACTGGAACAAAGCTATGGAAAACCTCACCGGGCATCCGGCTGAAGAGGTAGTTGGTACTAACAGACAATGGATAGCCTTCTATCCAAAACCCAGACCGACTATGGCTGATCTTATAATAAATGATCTGCAGGAAGAGATCCTGAAACTCTACAAACATAAATGCCGGAAATCACCTCTTATCGAAGGGGCATACGAGGCAGAAGATTTTTTCCCGGGCAAAGGTGAAGCAGGTAAATGGATCTTCTTTACCGCCGCTCCTATTAAAGGGTCTGACGGGAATATTATAGGTTCAATCGAAACCATATGGGACATTACGCAATCCAAACAATTACAACATGAATCTGAAAGCTACATACATCAGCTTTCAGCACTGTGCTCGATCTCCAGCGCATTGAACACCTCATTGGATATTGAGGAAAGTTCCCGGATTGCAGTGGATAATATCATTGCCAACATGGATGTTGACAGTGCCGGTATTTATCTGAAAGAAGAAAATTCCGATTTTCGTGTTGCCTATTCTTCCGGGTATTCTGAAGGCTTTTATCAGACAGGAAACAGGGTGGGTCCGGATGGTATTGTAGGAAAAACAGTCAGAGAAGGCAAAACTATTATTTTCGAGGATGTAACCATTGCAAACACGCCGTACAGGGGATTTGCACTAAATGAAGGGCTGAAGTCGGTTGCCTGTTTCCCTCTGGTCTCAAATGAAGAGATCTTTGGCGTGATCAAGATATCAAGCCATACCTCCCGCCGATTTTCTGGTGAAGATAAAGATCTTTTTGAACTGATCGGCAATCGCGTTGCTCTTGCTATCGAAAACGCCAGGCTCCACCATCAGACGAAGATGTTCAGCCAGAGTCTGGAGCTGAAGGTAAAAGAAAAAACAGAGGAACTGGAAGAATCGTACCGTGAATTAAGGAGATCTGAAGAAAGATATCGAGCCATGTTCGATGCAGATCCAAACCCGATTTTTATTATGGATATAAAGACCTTCAAGATACTGGATATTAACGCGACTGCCCTCGATTGTTACGGATATTCAAGGGATGAATTTCTTGCAATGTTTTTTCCGGATCTTGGATACGACAAAAACCCGGAGTTGGTCGAGGAACTGAAACATGTTTCTCTGAATCAGTCACACTTTTATCCGAAAAGGATCCATCAGAGAAAGGGTGGCGACTATTTCTACGTCAATGTCCATATCAGTCCCGTGAGATTTATGGAAAGAGATTCCCTGATTGCGACTACCACCGATATCACTGAAAATGTGGAAAAGGAGGCCCAGTTGATTCAGGCCGGCAAGATGGCCACATTGGGAACCATGGCCGCGGGTATGGCCCATGAAATAAATCAGCCCTTGAACGTCATTCAGGTCTGTGCCGATTTTTTTTTGAAGATGCTTAGGAAGGATAAAGAGATCAGTAAGTTGGAACTGACCACCATGGCGGATGAAATCAGAAACAATGTCCAGAGGGCTGCCGGGATCATAAACCATATGAGGGATTTTGCCAGGCAGTCTGAAGCTGTTAGCGGTGAATTGAATATTAATGAACCGATTCGCGATGTTTTCAAGGTATTGGGTCAACAGTTGAGGGTGCATCAGATAGAGCTCGGACTGGATTTGGATGATAATCTGCCTCCAATACTGGCGGAC
>JAGGXJ010000063.1 GCA_021163105.1 Syntrophobacterales bacterium | reverse complement strand
ACCTGCACAGAACCGTCGATCTCCGAAAGAAGTTTGGCCACGGTACCCTTTCCGGCCCCGGGCGCACCCAAAAGTACTATCTTCATATCCAATAACCTCCGTTAATATATGCCCGGGGACACGACTCAATTCTGGTTTATTAGATCGGGATCATGTCACCGGATAAAATATAATTTGAATGGGACGTTATATAGGTGAAACCTGCGCTGGGGTCAAGAAAATAGATAACGGAATACTGTTTCGAGTAATATCTTATTACCTGTCCGTGGGAAGAAACACCCGGGAAGAAAACCCCGGAAAGAAAACCCATCCGTCATTCTGTGACTTGTTCTCGGGGAAAAAGATGGGTTAAATAATAAAAGCACCACAATCATGGTGCCTGGGGAGAGAATCGAACTCTCACGATACCAGGTATCGAGGGATTTTAAGTCCCTTGCGTCTACCAATTCCGCCACCCAGGCACAGTTCACATTTCCAACAGGTTTCAGGCTATATTATTTTTAAAAAACCATGTCAAGGTTATATCGCCCGTCCTTATCAATAACGGAAAATGGCGGCAAGAGATGAATCGTCCGGCATTTCTCCGTGGTCCATAGCATATACGGTTCCACCATTCGTTATGGTTTGTATGGCAGCAAGATCAAGCAGATCTTCATTGGTGGAGTTGGCATCTTTGTTCAGGGTGACTTCATCCGTGACGGAGTCGAATGTTCCCCACTGCTGCACACCGACTGAAACAAAAAGTATACCGACGCGTCCGTGGCAGGCCGCTCGAACAATTTCCCTGACGTCACCGGAGGTAAGGCCTGTTCCGGCGTTCTGTCTGTACTGTGACAGAGCATCGGCCCTCTTTGCATCGAGGAGGGTTTCCACAACAGGTCGTGCCGAATCGAGCAACATATCAGCATTCGAACCTTCCGGATTACCGGATATTCCCCTGTCCGCAAGATGGGGATAAGTGTTGGCCTCTTTGTATATGGGGAAAAGGTAATCCACACCCGCGAATATGAGAGGCGCTTTTTTGTCTCTCAGAAGTTCGCGCAGACCTTTGTCAACCTGCTGGAAATATTGGAGAATATTTGCCTTTATATCTTCAGTGCCTGTATGACGCTGGATACGTTTTTCAAAATCATCAAGATTCAGCGCCTCGGCAAGGTTTTCCGGGACACCCTCAAGATCCATCTCCTCTGCATGTTGCAGTGAACACTTTAACAGTCTTACATTTTTCTGGCTTATCGCCAAGATATAAAATTCAGCATCAGAAGCCAATGCCGGCATAAGTGGTTTAATATGGAAACGGTCGGTTACAACAATCAGTTCTTTAAAGCTTTGCGGCATACGGTAATAGTTGAATGAACCTGGTGACAGAAACAGGGCAAACCCATCGCGCTGATTGCGCCAGAAGGGTGTATTGCCTGACAATTCCTGTGCAGGCGCGAGCATGTCCTTTATCTCTGATGGACGCAATTCGCTTGAAGAAAGCTGGCCTTCGGCATCACGAAGCAGGTTTTTGTATCTTATCTGATTCTGCTGTGTTTCAGCCCCCTTTCTAACCGTGGGCATGTAGATGGAAACACATATTCCTATCTGCTTCTGCATTAAAGATTTAAGCTCGTTTCCTGATAGCATGTCCATACAATCAATCTCCTTTCACTGAACAATCTTCAGTTATAAGATAAGGGTTCAAGGGCAGCCGGTTCAAAATCGGCTGTTATCAGCTGTTGGGTTACCTTCTTGATTAACATTGAAAACCTGCGAAACTTAAAGATTGATTAAATTACGATCCCGTTCTAAGATTATACTAATATTACAAACCGAAAAGAAAAAATGGCACTTGAAAGTTATTATAACACTTCAGCATAATCTGACAATAGGAAATGTTGATAACATAGGAAAAGTTGACAAAAAAATCTAAAAACAATATGTATCGAATCAATCCGGACGAAGGAGCATTGAAATGATAGAGACCAGAGTAACCAGAATCCTGGGCATCAAGTATCCAGTTATAAAGGGAGGCATGGTGTGGGTATCAAACGCGGAACTTACGGCCGCCGTATCCAATGCCGGAGGACTCGGCGTTATGGGCGCAGGGGCTATGGACATAAAGATTCTTAACGAGGAACTGGATAAACTCCAATCAATGACAGACAAACCGTTTGGCATAAGTTTTCCTCTGATAAGACCCGATTATGAAGCTATGATAGGCGCGGCACTGGATAAAGGGGTAAAGGTAGTCGTCACCTCCGCGGGAAATCCCGCGAAAACACATAAGATGCTCCAGTCGGCAGGGGTTATAGCGATACATGTAATAGCAAATGTAAAAATGGCACAGAAAGCAAGGGATCTTGGATATCATATGGTGGTTGCCGAGGGCTTTGAGGCGGGCGGGCACGATGGAAGAGATGAGATTACAACCTTCGCCCTGATCCCGCAGGTGGTCGATGCTGTTGATATACCGGTTATAGCGGCAGGTGGCATTGCAGACGCGAGAGGCATGATCGCCGCGTTTGCCCTCGGCGCGGAGGGCATCCAGATGGGCACAAGATTTGCCGCAACAGAGGAATCCCCTGTACATGAAAACTTCAAGCAGGCCATCATCAACGCCGGGGATACAGATACTACTGTCACCGGCAGGAAATTAAATGACCCGGTAAGGGTGATAAAAAATAAGCTCTCTCAGGTAATTCTGAATGCGGAGTTTTACGGGGCTTCTCCCGAGGACATACTCGAAATAATAGGTCCGGACAGAACCTACATGGCATCCATAGATGGTGATGTGGAAAATGGCTCGGTAATGAGCGGTCAGATCTCAGGCATGATAAAAGAAACAAAGAGTGTGCAGGCGGTTTTTGATGAGCTGCTATCAGGGATTGAACCCACTATCAACAGAATAAAAAAATTATCAATAAGGACTTAACATGATAAAACTGAATGAAAATTACCTGAAGCTTCAATCATCCTACCTTTTTTCGGATATCGCGAAGCGTGTAAAAGCCTTTGCCGATTCAAATCCCGGCAGAGAGATAATCAAACTCGGGATTGGTGATGTGACACGTGCCCTGCCCTCTGCATGCATAGATGCCCTTCACAAGGCCGTTGACGAAATGTCATTTGACAACACCTTCCGCGGTTATGGCCCGGAACAGGGATATGAGTTTCTGCGCGATGCCATCGCGGAGAATGATTTTCAGGCATTAGGGGCGGATATCAATCCGGATGAGGTTTTTGTAAGTGACGGGGCAAAATGCGATACGGGAAACATTCTGGAGCTTTTTTCTTCCGATCTGAAGATCGCCGTGCCTGATCCGGTGTATCCCGTGTACGTTGACACAAACGTCATGGCGGGCAGGACAGGCCACTGGAACAACACGCAATACGATGGATTGGTTTATCTCGAAGCCACTAAGGCAAACAATTATGTGCCGGAGCTTCCGGATGAACCGGTTGATCTGATCTATTTATGTTTCCCCAACAATCCCACAGGGGCTACCGCCACACGGGAACAACTCTCGCAGTGGGTTGAATACGCCAGAGCGAACAGGGCGTTAATTCTGTACGATGCCGCGTATGTAGCTTTTATCCGTGATGAATCTATACCAAAGAGCATCTACGAAATAGAAGGGGCCAGAGAGGTCGCGATCGAGTTTCGGAGTTTCTCAAAAACGGCGGGATTTACGGGAACACGTTGCGCCTATACTGTAGTGCCGAAATCGTGTGTCGCCTACGACTCGCAGATGAACAAATACGATCTGCATTCTTTATGGAATCGCAGGCACACCACAAAATTCAACGGCGTTTCCTATCCGGTGCAACGCGCCGCGCAGGCCGTCTATTCAGATGAAGGCAAAGAGCAGGTTCGTGAACTGACGAATTATTACCTGAAAAATGCCTCCCTGATTCTCGAGAAGATGACAGAGCTTGGATATACCTGTGCCGGAGGTGAAAATTCACCTTACATCTGGGTCAAAGCGGGGATGGATTCCTGGGATTTTTTTGACATTCTTCTTGATAAAACCGCTGTTGTATGTACTCCCGGCAGCGGGTTCGGCGCGTGCGGTGAAGGATATATCCGTCTCAGCGCCTTCAACAGTTATGAGAATGTTGAAACCGCAATGAGCAGAATTTCTGAGATGTTGAAGAGGTAAGCCCCGCCCTTTCCCTACCCGACAACATCCTTCAGGATCTCCAATGTCAGATCGATATCCTGCGCGGCAATTCCTTGATGAGTGACCATTCTGAACTGGCGAGGCCCCCGGGAGAGAAATCTTACTCCCCTCTCTTCAAGTCGACCCATAAAATCGTCTTCGGTCAGATCGTTATTCTCAAGGCTAAAAACAAGGATATTGCTGCGGACATCTTCAAGTTCCACCCTTAATCCGGAAATGCCCGCAATTCCCGCAGCAAGCCGGCGCGCGTTTTCGTGGTCATCCGCAAGGCGTTTCATCATCTCTTCAAGCGCCACAATACCCGCGGCCGCTATAATGCCGGTTTGACGCATACCTCCCCCCAGGATTTTTCTGACCCGGCGCGCCTCGGCGATAAATTCACTGGAAGAACAAATAATGGACCCCACCGGCGCCGACAAACCTTTCGACAGGCAGAAGCTTAACGAATCAACGCCGCGGGTCAAATCGGTTACAGGCACCCCGAGGGCAACGGCTGCATTGAATATACGCGCGCCATCGAGGTGTATTCCGATTCCATATCGGTCGGCAAGTTTCCTCACGGAATCGGTATATTCCGCCGTTATCGGCATGCCACCGCAACGATTGTGGGTATTTTCAAGACAGATCAGACGGGTGCGGGGATAATGTATGTTGTCACCGCGAATTGCCGCTTCGATATCTTCAAGACGCATCGTGGCGTCACGCTGATTCGTAACTGTATGAGGGACAATGCCTCCCAGAGCCGACATGCCGCCGACCTCATAATAGAAAATATGAGCCTGGTCTCCAAGGATAATCTCATCGCCGCGCCTGCAGTGGACAAGGAGAGATATCAGGTTTCCCATTGTCCCACTGGGAACCAGCATCGCGTCCTCTTTCCCCACCATTTCTGCCGCCATTTTCTCAAGACGATTCGTCGAGGGATCCTCTCCGTATACATCATCACCAAAATCAGCATTATATATCGCGTCACGCATGGCCGGAGTCGGAAGCGTGACTGTATCACTCCTTAGATCAATGGTCTTCATTTTTTATCTCCCTTATATGTGCGCCATTTAGTGTCCGTTCAGAACGGATATTATTTAATCAAACCGTAACCACCCTGTAATAAAATTGTAATATATATATTGTAGTATCGCTTACAAAATAAAGAAACAAGGAGGATCTTAACAATGAAAAAACTGTCAAAAATTCTTTTATTCTGCCTGTGTGTAAGTTTCGCGTGTACCGGTTTGGCTTTCGCGGCCGATACCATTGTAATCAAGGGTTCTACCACAGTACTTCCGGTAGCCCAAGCTTCCGCCGAAATGTATATGAAGTCCCACCCCGATGTCAATATCTCGATTTCCGGCGGTGGCTCCGGTAATGGTATCAAGGCACTGATAGATGGCACGACCGACATCGGTAACGCCTCCCGATTCATCAAAGATAAAGAAGTAAAACTGGCTAACGAAAAAGGCGTGTATCCCGTACCTCACCGTGTGGCTATTGACGCTATTGTCCCGATCATCCATCCCGAAAATCCGGTGAATGCTTTGACAATCGAACAGATGAGTCTCATCTATCAGGGGAAGATCAAAAACTGGAAGGAAGTTGGCGGAAAGGACAAACGGATTGTTGTGGTTTCCAGGGACACCAGTTCTGGCACTTACGAGGTCTGGGCGAAGAAGGTTCTTCATAAGGCCAAAGTTACACCCAGGGCCCAACTGCAGGCATCCAACGGAGCGATTGTTCAGGTCATATCCAAAAACAGTTACGCCATCGGCTATATCGGCCTCGGTTATCTAAACAAAAGCGTCAAGACAATAAAGGTGAATGAGATTGAGGCCACAGTCCAGACTGCCCTGTCCGGGACGTATCCCATTGCAAGGCCGCTTTTCATGTTTACCAACGGCTGGCCGAAGGGGGCAGTGTCCGATTTCATCAATTTTGTTGTCGGTCCACAGGGGCAGGAAATTGTCAAAAAAGAAGGTTTTGTGCCGTTGTATTGAAGAAGATGAAAGGTAAAGGGTGAAGGGTGAAAGAGGAAAACGTGCAATAATTCCTTACACCTTTACCCTTGTACCATTAACCCTTTGTAAGGTTTCGTTATGTCCAGAAAGCTTAAAGAAATAATTATAAAGAATATCTTTTTCCTTTTCGCGCTGATCTCCATATTTATCCTGGGACTCATCGTTGTCTTTCTCTTTAGAGAGGGATTGCCCATATTCAAAGTGGTTTCTGTCAAGGATTTTATCTTCGGCAACGAGTGGTATCCTACTTATAACCCGCCGGATTTTGGCATATGGCCCCTTATTGTCGGTTCCATTATCGTCACCCTCTTTGCTTCAGTGATAGCGGTTCCGCTGGGCGTCCTTTCGGCGATCTATATCTCTGAAATCGCCCCTCCCCTGATGAAAGAGATACTTAAACCTGTGATTGAGCTTCTTGCAGGTCTTCCTTCCGTTGTGCTTGGATTTTTCGGCATGGTTGTCCTTGCCCCGTGGCTTCAGGAAACCTTTGATTTGCCTACCGGTCTGAATATAGTCAATGTATCGATTATATTGGCCATTATGGCTGTGCCTACGATTTCGAGTATTTCGGAAGATGCCCTTTATTCCGTACCGCGGGAGTTCAAAGAGGCATCTTATGCACTGGGTGCAACAAGGTTTGAAACCATCGCGAAGGTTATTGTGCCGGCGGCCCTTTCCGGGATTTCAACGGCTGTTATACTGGGAATGGCAAGGGCCATAGGTGAAACGATGGTTGTTCTCATGGTGGCCGGGGGTGCTGCCGCCATACCGGAGAGTATCTTTGATTCCGTCAGGCCCATGCCGGCAAGTATTGCAGCGGAGATGGGGGAGGCCCCTTTCCGGAGCAATCATTACCATGCACTTTTCGCGACAGGAATGGTCTTGTTTTTCATAACACTTTTTTTCAATCTGATCGCGGATTATATTTCAACAAAATTTAAAGAGGTAGGTTCCGGCACTTTATGAAATGGCGCTATTTTAAGCAGAATCTGTTTTTAGGGGTTGTCCGGTTATCCGCTTTGACCATAGCGATATCGCTTGGCGGCTTCCTTTTTTATATATTTGTCAATGGGCTGGGTGCAATCAGCTGGGAGTTCCTTACCCTCCCGCCGAGAGATTCCATGACAAAAGGCGGCATTATGCCGGCCATACTGGGGACTATTTATTTAACGTCGGGAGCGATTATCATCGCGCTGCCGCTTGGTGTGGTGTCGGCTGTTTATCTCAACGAGTATGCAAAACAGGGTCCGGTTGTAAGAATTATACGGCTTGGCGTGAATTGTCTGGCCGGGGTTCCCTCAATTGTTTTCGGGCTTTTCGGTCTCGGGCTTTTTGTGGTTTTCCTTCAGTTTGGTTCATGCATCCTCTCAGGGGCATTGACCCTCGGGTTTTTAATTTTGCCTACAATCATCGGAGCATCGGAGGAAGCATTGAAGTCGGTGCCGCAAACATTTCGGGAAGCATCTCTCGGACTCGGCATATCAAAATGGCACACGATCCTGCGGATTGTATTACCCAACGCACTGCCGGGTATTCTTACCGGATCGATCCTCGGAATTGGCCGGGCCGCGGGCGAGACGGCACCTATCATGTTTACGGCCTCCGCGTTTTTTACGGCAAAACTTCCCACGTCGATCTTCGATGAGGTAATGGCGCTCCCGTACCATGTGTACGTCCTGGCAACCGCTGGAACACACATAGAAGAAACGAGGCAGATACAGTACGGAACCGTGCTTGTTCTTGTGGGGCTCGTTCTCAGTATTGACTTGATTGCAATTGTCATAAGAAGTTATATCAGGAAAAAGAAAAGGTGGTAGCAGTGCAAAATAATAACATCATAGAAACAAGAAATATAAACTTTTATTACGGTGATTTTAAAGCGCTGACAAATGTGACTATGGAGTTTGAACAAAATAAGGTGACCGCACTCATCGGCCCGTCAGGATGCGGCAAATCTACTCTCCTGAGATTACTCAACCGGATGAATGATCTTATTGATGGAACACGGGTCGAGGGCGAGGTCGTATTTGAAGACAGAAATATCTATGATCCTGATGTTGACCCGGTTGAAATCCGGAGAAGAATCGGTATGGTCTTTCAAAAACCGAATCCCTTCCCGAAATCAATTTTTAACAATATTACATATGGGCCGAAACTTATCGGAGTAAAAAATAAGAGCGAATTGGAAGCATTGGTGGAACAAAGCCTCAACCAGGCCTCTCTGTGGAACGAGGTGAAGGATATTCTGGGTCAGTCCGCCATGATGCTCTCGGGCGGGCAACAGCAGAGAGTTTGTATCGCAAGAGCCCTAGCCATGAAGCCAGATGTTTTGCTGATGGACGAACCTACATCGGCGCTGGACCCGATTTCGACAGCAAAAATAGAGGAGTTGATCGAGGAACTGAAAAAAGATTATACTATAATTATCGTGACCCACAATATGCAACAGGCTGCCCGTATCTCGGATTACACAGGATTCTTTTACCTTGGGAAGCTTATAGAGTATAATCTTACGGAAAAGCTCTTTACAAATCCGGAGGTCAGTCAAACTGAAGATTATATTACCGGGAGATTCGGCTGAGAAACAATAGAGGAAGAAAATATGACAGAAAAATCACACACAAGCATCCAGTATGAAAAGGAATTACAGGATATCAAGGAAACCCTTCTCTATGAAGGAGCCCTCGTTGAACAGGCGATACAATACGCCATGCAATCCCTTCTGGAAAGAGATTCGGACCTGGCACGCAATGTTATTGCCGCCGATGACCGGATCGATGAACTTGACGAGAAGATTGAGGAAAAATGCATTCGCCTTCTGGCATTAAGACAGCCTGCCGCGAAAGACCTCAGATTTATCACCACCGCCATCAAGGTCAACGGCCACTTGGAAAGAATCGGAGACATGGCTGTCAACATTGCCAGGAGAGCGATAACTCTGAACGAAGTCCCCCCTGTGAAACCTTATGTCGACCTCCCACGGATGGCTGACATCACACGGGAAATGGTCAGGGAAAGTCTTGACGCCCTGGTCAAAAAAGATAGTAAACTGGCAAACGCGGTGAGAGAGAAAGACGAGAAGGTAGACAATCTCAATGAACAGATATTCAGGGAGCTTCTTACATTCATGATGGAAGACCCCAAAACAATTCATAGATCCCTTCTGATCACACAAATATCGAAGAATCTGGAAAGGATCTCAGACCACGCGGAAAGTATCGCAAAAATGGTGATTTACATGGTTACGGGAAAAAATGTAAGGCACCAGGGCTCTACCGGGGATTCTGAGAAATAAACAGGGTAAAATTATATGGTGAACATATGAAAAACAGTCTGTTTTATAAAGTTTTTGGAACATATCTCGTTATTACACTGATCGCGATGGTGGTTGTAGGATTCTATGCCACCGGGCAGATAAAATCCAGGCTGATGAAAAGGATTGAAACAGAGCTTACGTCCTATGCTCAAATGATAAACATTCATCCTTCTCAATCAGAAATCATTCCCGAAATTAACAGCTTATCCGGGATATCAGATGCCCGTATTACCTTTATAGATTCGGAAGGGGTTGTTCTCGCAGACTCAGACAGACAAGCCTCCGGAATGGACAATCATCTGAACCGGCCGGAGATCCAGGAGGCAAGGGTAAAGGGTAAAGGCAGATCGATGCGTTTCAGCAAAACCCTCGAAATGAATACATTATATGTCGCGTTACCTGTTAAGGATGCTTCCGGAATAACAGGATACATACGACTGGCACGTCCTCTTGCCGAGGTTAGACACTATGTAAGAGAAATCAATGTGCTGATTTTACAATCGTTTCTTATTGTCGGAATTCTGTCATTTCTGATCGCCTTTGTGTTTACATCCAGATTAACATCACCCATCCATGAGATGGAACAGTTCACCGAACGGTTGCGAGAAGGGGAAGACCCGGGAAATCTTATGATAAGTTCAAGCGATGAGACGGGACGACTGGCCAGAAACATCAATTACATGGTAATGGAACTTAAGGAAAGAATCCGGTCAGCTAATGAAGAAAAGGGTAAACTGGAATCGGTTTTTGCCAGCATGGAAGATGGCATACTGGTATTAGACAACGATGGCAGGATAGAAGCGACAAATGATACATCCGGAAAGATTTTCAAGACCGGTTTCCGTGATATTGCAGGCAGAACACCCCTTGAGGCGTTCAGAAATATAAAACTGCAAAAAGCCCTTGACCGTTTCAAGGAAACAGGCGCACCCGTCTCACGGGAAATTGTTCTGGGAGAAGAGGATCATACCGTGCTGGATGTTACTATCTCACCGGTTCACGGGCTCCCGGAGAATGAGGAGAAAACGACGATTGTATTGCACGATGTAACCCGCCTTAAAAGATTGGAGGAGGCTCGTACCGATTTTGTGGCGAATGTGACCCATGAGATAAAAACTCCGTTGACAGCCATCCTTGGTTTCATTGAAACCCTGGAGGAAGGGGCCATTGATGAAAAGGAGACGGCAAAAAAATTCCTGCAAATTATTCATAAGCACGCCGGGCGTCTCAACCGCCTGGTGGATGATTTATTTGTAATCTCCGACGCCGAGCTTGGAGAAATGAATTTTTCCTTTGAAAGTGTCTACCTCGATGGTGTAATCGAAAGCATCCTGCCCGTTATTGAGACAAGGGCATCTGAGAAAGGACTTGATCTGGAAAAAGAGATACCGGATAACCTTCCGCCAATATGGGGCGATAGAGACAGATTGCACCAGATATTGCTAAATGTTCTTGACAACGCCGTAAAATTTACGCCAGATGCGGGAAAGATTTTAATAGAGGCCATTGACGGAAAGGACAGCAATATCCATATCAAAATCAGCGATACCGGAATCGGCATCCCCAAAGGTGAAATTTCCAGACTGGGAGAGCGCTTCTACCGGGTGGACAAAACCCGGTCAAGAGAATTGGGAGGAACAGGTCTGGGGTTGTCGATCGTCAAGCACCTGATGGCGGTCCACAACGGCAGAATAGAAATCGAGAGTCAACTCGGGAAGGGAACCACAGTCTCTCTGATCTTTCCCGCTTTTCAGGAAAATTTGACAGCTTGAGAAAACTCGATACGGACAAGAAAGATCGTATGGTCATGCCTGAGAAAATACTGGTTGTAGATGACGAAAAAGACCTTGTAGATTTGATCTCCTATAACCTTGAAAAAGACGGGTTTACCGTCGTAAAAGCTTATGATGGAGAAGAGGCCCTGAGACAGGTTAGAGCCCGGAAGCCTCATCTGGTGATCCTGGATCTTATGCTTCCCGGGATTCAGGGAATGGATGTTTGCAAACTGATAAGAAATGATCCTGAAAATGCCTTCCTGCCTGTCATCATGCTCACGGCAAAAGGCGAGGAGATTGATAAGATCCTGGGTCTTGAGATGGGGGCCGACGACTATGTAACAAAACCTTTCAGCGTGAGAGAACTCCTGGCTCGCGTGCATGCCGTATTACGAAGATCAACCCCGCAAAAAGGGGGGACAAAAAAGGAAATGTCTGCATATAAAGATCTTCATATAGATTACGATTCTCATTTGGTTACTGTTAAAAATAAAGAAGTCGATCTAAGTCCCACCGAGTTCAAGCTCTTGAAATTCCTTGCCCTGAGTCCGGGAAGGGTTTATACAAGAGATCAACTGCTGTATCACGTGTGGGGAGATGAGACATTTGTGGAACCGAGAACCGTCGATGTCCACATCAAGCGACTCAGAGCACAGATAGAAGAAAATATGGCACGACCGCAATATGTTCTCACGGTGCGGGGTTTCGGATACAAATTTGCCGACATTGAATAGATAATCCAGAAATCCTCTCATCCGGAGTTTCCAAAAACAAGGCTGACAAATGTCACTGTTTACACGGAAAAGCTCTATCCTGATCACATGCGCAAAGGGAATTGCTCCTTTTTTGAAAGAGGAGGTTATCGCTCTGGGGTTTCCCGTGCTATCAGAACTCATCGCCGGCGTGGAAACAGAAGGCACCCTTGAAGATACCTTAAGACTCAATTTTTCCATACGCACAGGGCAAAGGGTTCTATATCTTCTTGAAAGTTTTACCGCACGGAATCCTGACGAGTTTTACAGGAAAACATTAAAATTTCCGTGGGAAAACTACATTCCTGAAAATGGATATGTATGCGTGACTTCTTTCGTAGATAACCCATCCATAAAGGATACCCGGTTCGCTAATCTGAAATGCAAAGATGCCATAGCCGATAGATTTTATAAAAAATCCGGGTTCAGACCCAACTCCGGCCCCAAGAAAGATCAGTCAGTAATATTCATCTACTGGAGAAAGGAAAGGTGTGGTATTTACATAGACACCTCCGGCGAATCGCTCTCACGCCGGGGATACAGAAAAATCCCACTTGTCGCCCCGATGCAGGAAACTTTAGCAGCCGCCGTGATCTTAGCGACCCGATGGAAAAACGGAGAAAATCTCATAAATCCCATGTGTGGAAGTGGAACCCTCGCCATAGAGGCCGCTCTTATAGCCATGGGGAAAGACCCCGGGGCTATGCGAAATAATCACGGATTCATGCACATAAACGGATTCAACAGACCACAATGGAGAAAGATGAAGGGGTTAGCGGAAAAAACAACAAAAGCGCCGTCGGGAAAGATTATCGCCACGGATATAAATCCCCGGGCAATCGAAGCGGCTCAAAGTAACGCGGCCGCCGCGGGTGTAGAACACCTGATTGATTTTGAAGTCTGCGACTTCTCTGATACACCGATCCCGGAAGGCACAGGGGCAATAGTCCTGAACCCTGAGTATGGAGAAAGAATGGGGGAGATCGAAGAGCTGGAAGATGTATACAAAAGGATTGGAGATTATTTTAAACAGAAGTGCGCGGGATACCGCGGATATATATTTACAGGAAACATGGAGCTGGCAAAACATGTGGGACTGAGAACGAAGACAAGAACTCCTTTTTACAACAGCAATATCGAATGCAGGCTTCTCAGATACGACTTGTATAGCGGCTCCAGGAAAAAATCCGGAGAAACAAAGAACAAGGAGTAGAAACCTCATGTCTTACACTATTCCACCCCGGTGGAAAGACAAAGTAGTATCGCCTGAAAAGGTGCTGAATGAGATAAAACCGGGGATGAATATCTTTCTGGGAACCGGTGTTGCTGAACCGCGCACACTGGTGAAACACCTTATGGCCTCCGATGCGAATAACCTGCGTGACCTGAAGCTTATCCAACTTTTGAGCCTGGGAGATGCCCTTCCTGCTGACGAACGTTACTCAAGAAAATATCGCCTCAAGACATTTTTCTCCGGCTGGGTGGCCAGCGAGGCAGTCGCTGCCGGCAGAGTGGATCTTATTCCGAGCCGAAACTCTCAGATTCCCAAGCTGTTTAAATCAGGAATTATTGATGTTGACGCAGCATTTATACAGATTTCCCCCCCGGATGAGGCTGGGTTCTGCAGTTTCGGAGTGTCTATAGATGTTGCTCGGCATGCTATGGAGCATGCGTCCATCGCTGTAGGTGAAATCAATGAACACATACCATGCACACATGGAGACACGGTTGTACATATAAATGACTTTGCATATCTCATACACTCTACCGAGCCTCCCATCTTTTTCCCCAGATGGCCTGTTGATAATGTATTCGACAAAGTTGCGGCAAACGTAGCTTCTATAGTGGAAGATGGCAGCTGCGTTGCGTTCTTCATAGGACCATTGTTTGAAGCGCTTGCCAAACATCTTGCACACAAGCGAAATCTGGGAATTCAGTCTTTCATGATAACGGATGCCCTTATGGATCTCATAAAATCGGGTGCCGTCACAAACAGGAACAAAGGCCTGTTCAGACATAAAAGCGTAGCAGCATATGCAATTGGAACGTCTGAACTAATGAAGTGGCTAAACCATAATCCCCTCGTGGAATTTCAGGGGATAGACGTAGTCAGCAATCCCAGCAGCATGGGCCTGAACAACCGTTTTATCGCCATTCTTCCGGCAAGAAAGGTGGACCTGACCGGCAACATCGCCCTCCATATCGGCAAAGGCAACGTAAGTCCCGGTCCGGGAGAAGCACAAGAGGCGTTTACAGGAGCCGCTCTTTCAAAGGGTGGCAGGAGCATCTTCGCCCTGCCGAGCCGCAATCTTGAGGGAAAATCCAATATATTGCTCTCAGTGGAAGATTTTCCCCACCAGTTCACAAACAGGGAATCTCTGGATCTGATCATAACTGAATACGGCGTGGCTTCAATGAGGGGCAGGAGTACACGTGAACGTGCGCTCGCGCTGATCGATATAGCGCACCCGGACGACCGCGGGGAACTGGTGCGTGCGGCAAAAGAGGCAAACATCCTCTATTCCGACCAGATATACCTCACTGAATCCAGTCATCTTTACCCGGCAGATATATCTTGTACACATGTATTCAAGGAAGATGTCTCTGTCCATTTTCGCGTAATAAGGCCGTCGGACGAGGAAGACATGCGGAACCTCTTCTATCGCTTCTCCGACCGGGCAGTTTATTATCGCTACTTCAGCCCGATAAAAACCATGCCGCATACAACGATGCAGGAATATGTAAATATCGACTACCGTCACATTATGTCAATCGTAGGTATCATTAAAGAATCGGGAATCGAACGCATTATTGCGGAGGGAAGATACGCGCTTTCAAAGGACAGTCCATACGCGGACGTGGCGTTTATCGTCGATGAAAAATTCCAAGGCTCAGGAATAGGATCATTCCTGCTTGAAACATTAATAAAAATAGCGAGAAAACGCGGCATAGAGGGGTTTACGGCGGATATTCTCACCGACAACAAACCTATGCTCAAGGTATTTGAAAAAGTGCCCTTTCCCATGCACGCAGTTGTCAGAGAGGGGGCGTATGAACTGACCATCCCCTTCTCAAAGAAAATTGAACCGCCAGAAGGGTCTTAGAGTAATGAGATTTCCGGAGACATCCTCTGGAATATCCCGAACTAGTGTCCATCTAGAAATGAGACAGTTTTCGCAAGGTCAAGAAAGATAAGGATTTTAAACACAGGAATACATTGAGTATTTCGAGGATTAAAATCCGAATCTGACGCGGAGATTGCGGAAAATAGCCATTTATGGATGGACACGAACTAGCTCCTACTGGTAAAAGAGTCGGTGTCAGCATTCGACATTGGACAAAATAAAAGACTGCCATAACCACCCATTCCAGCCAACCGCTTTGCAACGGCCAGTGGGTTCACCGTTGGGCGCTCTCGAAAAATAAGTCTTCCAAATAGCCTCATTAATGTGTATGATATGAACAATTGATACACATAGGAGGCAGGAAATGAGAACGAATGTAGTCATTGATGACAATCTGATGGAATCCGCCCTTAAGGTGTCCGGCCTGAGAACAAAAAAGGATACCATAGAAGAGGGATTAAAATTGTTGGTTCAAGTGAAAGGTCAGAAAGAAATCAAGGGCTTTCGAGGAAGACTCAAATGGACCGGTAGTCTCAACGAGATGAGGTTAGACAAATGATTCTCGTTGATTCGTCTGTATGGATCGACTTCTTCAACGGCAACGAAACGGCGCAGACGGACTGGCTGGATTCTTTACTCGGAAATATACCAGTCATAATAGGAGATTTTATCCTGACGGAAGTACTCCAGGGATTTCAAAGCGATAAGGAGTTCAATATTGCAAAGGATCTTCTCTTGCGCCTTCCATTTATGCCAATGGGAGGACAAACACTGGCTTTAGAAAGTGCGATGAATTATAGGCTCCTGAGAAGGAAAGGCGTGATTGTGAGGAAGACCATAAACGTCATGATTGGAACTTTCTGTATCCACTACCAGTTGCCATTGTTGCATGACGACAGAGATTTCGATCCGATGGTGAAGTTATTGGGACTGGAGACAATCGACACATAACCGGTCTCTCCACTGGATCGCCCGGAAGATGACTTCACTGTAGGCTTTGTGTTATATGTCTTCGTTACTCAAAAAAATGTAAAATAGAGCTTGGAGTTCCATTGAACACATTTAAAATTAAAGCATTTATCGGAAAATTATTGATGGATCGATATCTGAAATCCATGGGGAAAAATCTGGGTGTAAAAAGCCATTTGTTCAGAGGTGAGGTTAATATTCCCTGGGATGAAATTCGGCAGGAAAAAAAAGAGACGATCTTATATCTTCATGGATTCAGTGATATGAAAGAAAGCTTCTATTATGCCGCAAAGACATTATCCAAAACTTACAATATTATTATACCCGAGCTTCCGGGATTCGGCGGCAGCGAAAAGCATCATGATCGTCAATATGGAATAACGGATTATATCCTCTGGCTTGAGAGTTTTCTGTTATCGCTGAACATAGAGAAAGTACATCTGGCGGGCAATTCCATGGGGGGCGCCATCAGCGCCCATCTTGCTGCGAGGCACCCGGAAAAAATAAAATCTCTGACGCTGATCGACTCCGCCAGCTTTGTATTAGATAATTACAATACCTTCTATGAAGAAGTCCTCAAAGATGAGTGCCCTTTTTTGATTAAATCCGAACAGGAATATGAAATATTCAGACAAAGAATTTTCTTTAATCAAATTAAGCTGCCGGTATTTGTAAAAGAATATTTGATTAAGGAAATGATTGATAATCACGACTGGTACAAAAAAATCCTGTATGATGTTCTTGACGAAAAATCTCTCGATGAATCAATCGCCAATAAACCCGTGATTATCTTGAATAATCTGCTCAGCGAAATAACCATCCCGGTTAACATTATCTGGGGAAAAGAGGACACACTTTTTCCTTACCAGATGGCAGAATATGCGCATAAGGCAATAAACGGTTCCAGATTGCGGATTTTAGAAAATGTCGGACATTGCCCGCAATTAGAAAATCCGAAACTGTTTTCCAGAACATTGGAAGAACTTTTAAGTTTGACGGCGTCGTAAAAAGTCTTGAAATCGTCATGCAAGGCTTGATCCGGCATCCAGAACATATTGAAATAACTGGATTCCGACTTTCGTCGGAATGACAAAAAATGGTATTTTTCGACTTCCAAGGAGCTAGAATTTACAAAATCACCATAACTTATTGATACTTCTTAATATATGCCAAGTAATACACGAATTTAAATAACGCAAGTTACTTGCAATTATAATGTCCCGACTCATCGGGGCATAGCGGAGCTTTTTACGAGTT
>JAGGXJ010000152.1 GCA_021163105.1 Syntrophobacterales bacterium | reverse complement strand
CGGGGGGTTGACCCAAACTCAATCTTCTGCAGAGGTCATGAAAGATATGGTGTAACACGAACCTGTCTGACCTTGGTACAGCAAATGGATGTCTGGTCGCATGTGATCGATTAATGCGGACCACAAAAAATGAAGAAAAAGGTCGAGTTGAGGCAGATTAACGAGAATAACCGCCGGGAATCTTTCAATCCGGAAGGTCAAGGGAAATCTCCGTTTTCCCCTTGACAAAACTTATCATGGATGTTCCCTTTTCTGGAGTTCTGCTGATTTTGGCCACAAAAAAGGGTTGCAATTAATTGCAACCCTTTCGTTTTTATTGGTGGGCCGTAGGAGATTTGAACTCCTGACCAATTGATTAAAAGTCAACTGCTCTACCAAGCTGAGCTAACGGCCCTTGATTGTGTTGATGTAAGCGCTGCTAACTAACAGGAAGTATATCTAATTGCAAGAAGAAAATGACAGTCAAGTTGTCAAGATGAAGGCATTGTGGTAAAGGGTAGCTCCATCTTGTAGTTGCTGTAAATAATATAAATAATGCCAAGACGTGATTAATATGCGTGAGATATTGAAAAAAGTTCAGGTGAATATGCCCTTCACGATGCTTGTTGATGGATATCTTGATGTTATCCTTAAGGAGAAAATAAATCCTGAAGTCGGTCTGGATTGTTTTGCCCTTGACCGTTACAGCAGGAATGAATTTCGTGACGTGGCAGATCTTCTTCATGGCGCCGAGCTTTCCATTACGCTGCATGCCCCCTTCTTTGATCTAAGACCCGGTGCTATAGACCGGAAGATAAGAGATGTGACTATAGAACGCCTCAGGCAGGTTTTTGATCTGGTACCCCTCTTCAGACCCCGGTCGGTGGTGTGTCATGCCGCCTTTGACGAAAGATACTATGTTTCCAACGAGGATGTGTGGCTGGAAAATAGCAGGGATACATGGAGCCGTTTTGTAAAAACAGCGACCGCGGCAGGGACGAAGATAGCAATTGAAAATGTTTATGAAACCAGCCCGAAATTTCTGAGTCTCTTACTGGGCACGTTTAAGGAATCGCAAAGTATCTGTTTTTGTTTTGACACAGGCCACTTTAACGCTTTTTCCCAATCGCCGCTTGAGGAATGGATGAACGTGCTTGGTTCCCGTATAGGTCAGATACATCTCCATGATAACAATGGTGTTACCGATGAACATAATCCGGTGGGCGAGGGAACCTTCCCCTTTCTCTGGTTTTTTGAATTGCTTAAAAGAAAGAATGTCCAGCCGATAATAACGCTGGAGCCGCACACCGAGGAAAACCTGTGGCGCACACTGGAAGGCATCAAACGTGCGGGGCTGCTGGATTATTTGGGTGAATAGCTTTGCTGAGATATGTCTTTAAAAGATTGTTGCTCATGGTGCCGCTCCTTGTGGGAATCACCATCGTGTGCTTTGTCGTTATCCATCTGGCGCCCGGTTCTCCAACCGATTTGCAGACGGACCTGAATCCGAGGGTTTCCGCGGAGGCAAAGGCGCGTCTACAATCCATGTATGATCTTGATAAACCCCTTTACAAACAGTATCTGTTGTGGGTCGGGAAACTTGCCACCCTTGACCTGGGGGAATCTTTTTCGCCCGATCACAGACCGGTCATAGACAAGGTACTGGAGAGAATACCGATCACGGTAATCATTAATGTTCTTTCGATGATCCTGATCATCCTTATCGCCATTCCCATAGGCGTCCTTTCCGCGGTACGTCAGAATTCTCTCTTTGATAAAGTGACGGCGGTATTTGTATTTATAGGATTTGCCGTGCCTACCTTCTGGCTTGCGCTGCTTATGATGATACTGTTCGGCGTGCACCTGGGCTGGCTTCCCATATCGGGTATCAGATCCCTGAATTACGAATATCTGCCCCCATTCGCTGCCGTTATTGATCTGTTGAAGCATTTGATATTGCCCGTGTTTCTTTCCGCTTTCGGGGGTCTGGCGGGACTTTCGCGATATATGAGATCCAATATGCTGGAAGTGATAAGGCAGGATTACATAACCACCGCGAGGGCCAAAGGATTGAGCGAAAGGGTTGTTATCTACAAGCATGCCCTCAGGAACGCGCTCCTTCCCGTGATCACGATTCTGGGTCTTTCCATTCCCGGACTCATAGGCGGAAGCGTTATTTTCGAGACAATATTCGCGATACCGGGCATGGGACAGCTGTTCTACATGTCTGTCATGTCGAGAGATTATCCTGTGGTTATGGGAATACTGTTCATAGGTGCGGTTCTTACCCTGATCGGCAATCTGATAGCTGATCTCTCTTATGCCGTGGCTGATCCGAGGATAAGAATCGCGTAAGATTTTTTGTGGGAATTGACATTAGAAAATGAAAACAGATTTCTGGTACAGATTTTCAAGGAACAAGATGGCAGTAGCCGGGGGCATAGTGGTTATCCTGCTCTTTGTCGTTTCCCTGCTTGCGTCCTGGATCGCTCCTTATGATCCGAATGAGATAAACCTGCATGAAGTCTTGTCGCATCCTTCCTTCGCGCACCTTTTCGGAACGGATCAACTTGGGAGAGACGTCTTCAGTCGGATGATATGGGGAGCCGGCATATCACTGAAGGTGGGGTTTGTTGCAACCGGCGTTGCCATATGTATCGGGGTTGTTCTGGGTGCGATTGCCGGATATTACGGGAAATGGGTTGATACGGTGATCATGCGCTTTGTTGATATCATGCTCTGTTTTCCGGCATTTTTCCTGATACTTGCCGTTATTGCCATTCTGGAGCCGTCCATCTGGAACATAATGATTGTAATAGGTCTTACAAGCTGGATGGGCATTACCCGCCTGGTGAGAGCGGACTTTATCTCCCTCAAGGAGAGGGATTTTGTGCAGGCGGCCCGTGCCATAGGCGCCAGCGACCTGCGTATAATATTCAGACATATTCTCCCCAACGCCATGGCCTCTGTCCTTGTCGCGGCTACACTTGGAGTCGCGGGCGCTATACTGACGGAATCCGCGCTCAGTTTTCTGGGTATAGGTGTGCAGCCTCCCACGCCGAGCTGGGGGAACATCCTCACCGCGGGGAAAAACAATATCGACATTGCCTGGTGGCTTTCACTCTATCCCGGGCTTGCGATTCTTATAACGGTACTGGGATACAATCTGCTGGGAGAGGGGATAAGGGATTCACTCGACCCGCGTTTGAAATAACATGGTTCTTTGGGGTTCTGAAAAAGATTTTGACGGGATAGCAGGATAATAAGATTTTTTAATCCTGTACAGCTTGTTAATCCCGTCTAACCCCTTAGAGATCTGAATTTATACAGGGAAGGAGTGCAGTATGTTGATTGACTCTCACACTCACCTTGAGTTGAGTGAGTTTGATAGTGATAGAGAAGATGTTATAAAAAGGGCGAAGGAGAGCGGTGTCGAGCACATCGTTACCGTCGGCATCAATCTGAAGGACAGCAGGAATGCTGTCGCCCTGGCCGAACGATACGATAATATATATGCCTCTGTGGGTGTGCATCCCCATGACGCAAAGAGTATAGATGAGACAACATATGATTCTCTGAAAAAGTTGTCAGAGAGTGACAGGGTTGTCGCCTATGGCGAGATAGGCCTGGATTTTTTCAGAAATCTTTCACCGGGGGATCTTCAGGTAAAGAGGTTCGGCGAGCAGTTGGAATTGGCCGGTGAACTCGGTCTGCCGGTAATTATCCACGACCGCGAGGCCCACAGGGAGATCGTGGAAATGCTGAAGGGCTGGAAGAGCTATTCCGTAGGCGTAATCCACTGTTTTTCAGGTGATTACGATATGGCTGTGAAGTGTCTCGATATGGGATTCTATATTTCCATACCGGGTACGATAACATACAGGAAATCCGAGACACTGAGGGATGTTGTTAGGAAGATACCCATAGACAGGCTGCTGGTGGAAACGGATTGTCCATACCTCTCGCCCGAGCCGAAAAGGGGTAAGAGGAACGAGCCGGCGAATGTTGTCTATACCGCGCGTAAGGTTGCGCAGGTAAAGGGTCTATCCTTTGAAGATGTGGCAATGATCACGTCAGAGAATACCAGAAATCTGTTTAAAATGAAGGCCGCGGTTTTGTGAAGAAATTGTCCCCGGTCGCACCGTCTCCATAATTAACTTCCCCCATTTCCCGATCCTGGATTGCTGGGAGTAGGATATTTTTATCTTGACTATTGTATCAAAGAGTATAGGTTTCACCCGTTTCAATCTTTACGTACAACACAGGGATTATAAAAAGGAGAAAAACATGTCGAGTCCGTTGCATGCCATAATGAATCCATCTTCCATTGCGTTTGTGGGGGTGAGTAACAATTCTACCAAAATGGGATCCCTGCAATGTCTCAACCTAATGTACAGCGGATTTTCCGGCGATATACTGCCCGTTCATCCGAAGGAGGAAACTGTACTTGGTAAAAAGGCATACCGTTTTATAAGTGATTTGCCCTATGCCCCCGATCTTGCCGTTCTGGTTGTTCCTACCGGGCTCGTGCCGGACATGCTGGAGGATTTCGGCAAACTGGGGACAAAATATGCCGTGATTATAAGCGGAGGGTTCAAGGAAACCGGGGAAGCCGGGAAGGCTCTGGAGAATCGTATCTCTGATATTGCCCGGCGGTACGGGATGCGTTTTGTAGGCCCCAACTGTGTGGGGATAATAAACACGCAACTTCCGCTTAACATGACGATAGTCCCTGTTCTGGACTACAACGGCAAACTTGGTATCGCCTCGCAGAGTGGAACGTATGTGACACAAACCCTGCCCTATCTTCATAAACAGGGGATAACAATAAGCAAGGCGATCAGCATAGGCAACGGGACAAGTATAGATATTGTGGATTGCCTGAGATATCTTGGAGATGATGAACAGACAACTGCTATTGCCCTGTATATTGAAGGCATAAAAAGGGCAGGGGATTTTCTGGAGGTCGCGAGGGAAATAAGCGCGAGGAAGCCCATCGTGGCCCAATATGTGGGGGGCACGGAAGCGGGCGCACGGGCCGTGTCCAGTCACACAGGCTCAATGGCCGGCCCCGATTATGTGTATGACGGGCTTTTTAAACAGGCCGGTATAATCAGGGCTGATACCATTGGAGACGTGTACAAAATGGGATGGGCGCTTGCCTCACAACCTCAACTTGAGGGGTCGCGCATAGGTATTCTTACGAATTCCGGCGGACCCAGTACAGGCATAGCGAGCACGTGTAATAAACATGGTCTTGATGTCCCGGAATTTTCAGATGAAGTCCAGAAAAAGGTAAGGCAGTTTATACCCGGACATGCGAGCGCCAGAAATCCCGTGGATCTTACCTTTCACATGGATATGTCAGCGATGACAGACAAAATTCCACGTGTTCTTTTCGACGCGGACGAGATAGATGGTGTCATAATACATGGTATCATGGACACCGGATGGATGGAGATGCTGTTTCCAGTAATGGAGCCAATAATGGATATTTCAAAGGAAGATTTTCTGGAGTTGCGGAAAGCGGACATTGGTGGTTTGGTGGATATGTCGTTCAGGCATGGAAAGCCGCTTGTCATATCTTCCTTTTTAGGAGAAGAGGATCATGCCGTACGCGCCTTCAAGAAAAACGGCATCCCTACTTTTGATTCGCCGGAGATGGCGGGCAGAGCGATGGCAGCTCTATACGAACACTTCCTCATAAGAAACAGACCGCATGACGAGCCGGATAATGATGTGGAGATGCCGAAGAATGTCAAGGCCGTTGTTGATGGCGTGGACACGGAAGCCTTCGATGAATACACGGCGAAAAAAATATTGAGGGCGTATGGCATTCCGACCACCGATGAGGCACTTGCCAATACACTGGATGATGCCCTGGATTGTGCCCACTCCATAGGCTATCCGGTTGCCCTGAAGGTATGTTCCCCCTATATCATGCATAAGACAGAGCAGGGAATGGTACACCTTGGTATAAAGGATGATGAATCGCTTGAGAAAGCATTCAACTCGATAAGAAACAAGGATGGGGATTCCGCCATATTAGTATCGGAAATGCTAAAAGGGGACAGGGAATTCATGGCGGGAATGAGCTATGCTCCGGGATTTCCCCCATGTATCATGTTCGGACTTGGTGGAATATTTACCGAGGCCCTCAAGGATAACGCGATACGCCTCGCGCCCCTCAGTCACAGTGATGCTATCTCCATGATGGAGACCCTCTCTTCGCGTGCCCTGCTTGGTCCTTACAGGGGCATGAAACCTGTGGATATGGATGCGGTTGCCTCGATGCTCGTGGCTCTTGGCCGTCTGGCGCTCGATTTTCCGCAGATAAGAGAGATAGACCTGAACCCCATAATAATAACGGATGGCATGCCTAAAGTGGCGGATGCCCTGTTTGTCAGGGATTTGTAAGTTTCTGCAGCCAGGGTTCTACTACAGCAAGGGCGGAATGATGGTCTTTGTGCCTTTTGCATGCGCCGTAATGAGGGCGGTAAGTGAGCTCGCAGGGTTCAGACTGGCGAGTTTTAAGGGTTTTATCCCCATGTGTTTGCCCTTAGTCCCTTAGTTGTAAAGTTCTTGCAAAAATGGCAAAAGAATTTGGCAACCATTCACCGCGGAGATGACAAAACAGATGATAGCTCATAGCTGGTGGATAAGAGCTATCAGCTTTCTCTTCCGGCTTGTCCGGGTTAGGTGTCATTTGGGATAGCCCGTAATCTCCCTGATCCGTTCGTAGAGTGGTTTTAAGCGCTTGTACATCTTTTGATAAACATCGTTGTAGAGCTGTTCGTAGAGCTCCTGATTCTCCCGGTTCGGTTCGAATACCTCCCCGACATGCGTCATAGTCTTCACCGCTGATTCAAAATCACTGTGCAGGCCGAGCCCTACAGCGATATCTATCGCCGCGCCGAGCCCTGATGTTTCGTAGATATGCGGCCTGGCTGTCGGCAATCCGAAGATGTCCGCCGTCAGTTGCATGGCGTTTCTGCTCTGTGAACCGCCTCCGGATACACGAAGACTCTTTATGGGAATATGGGTGCGTTTTTCTATCCGCTCCTTTCCCTCTCTGAGAGCGTAGCCAAGTCCCTCCAGAATAGCCCTGTAAATATGTCCCCTCGTATGTACGTCGCCAAAACCGATTATCGCGCCCTTGGCCTCCGGTCCGGGGAGTTTTACGCCGGGGGTCCAGTAAGGCTGCAGCACAAGCCCCATGGAGCCCGGAGGAATATCGTCAACAAGTTTGTCAAACAGTGTCTCCGGTGTCACCCCCTGCAGAGATGCTTCCCGCTCTTCCAGATAGCCGAATTCCTTTTTAAACCAGCTTACCATCCAGAATCCGCGGTAGATCTGAACCTCTATGGCGTAGTAATCCGGCACCGCGGAAGGGTAGGGGGGCAGCAGAGGGACTGCTTCCACATATTTCCTGCTCGTGACATTGATGGTGGCGGTTGTGCCGTAACTCAGACAGCCTATGGAAGGTTCAAGGCTTCCCGATCCTATAACCTCACACGCCTTATCCGCAGCTGCCGCTATCAGGGGAAGACCTTCCGGAATCCCCGTTTCTTCGGCGGCTTTCCGGCTGATGCTTCCCAGTGTTTGTCCGGGAGGAATGAGTTCGGGAAGCAATTCACGCTCCACGGGAAGAACCTTCCACTTCCAGTCCCAGTCGGGAGCCCAGCGCAACCCCTTATAATCAAAGGGTATCATGGCCACCTGGCAGCCTATGGAATCCACGAATTCCCCCGTCAGCAAGTAGGTAAGATAACCGGAGAGGAGGAGATACTTGTGTGTTTTTTCCCAGATATCGGGCTGATATGTGCGGATCCAGTTTGCCTCCGCCTCGGTCTGAAGATAGGATATCGTGTCGCTGACGCGCGCAAGTTTGAACAGCAGACCCCATATCCCCCCAAGGGGGGGCTGTCCGTATGTCTTGCGCTGATCCAGCCATATCATGGCCGGGCGGAGTGGTTTACCGTTCCTGTCCACATTTACTACCGTGCTTCTCTGCGTGGTGACAGATACCCCGGCAATACGCTCTTTGTAGTTCCCCTGTCTCCATACTCCCTTACATGCCTGGCACAATGCCTGCCAGAAGACAGCGGGGTCCTGTTCCGCCCATCCCGGGTTTTCCGAGTAGTAGGGCTCAAATACAATCTGTTCCTTTGCGATAAGGTTACCCTTCAGGTCAAATATCAGGGCTTTGAGACTCTGCGTGCCGTTGTCAATGGAGAGAAGCAAATCCTTACTTTCCATGGTACATACCCCCCCCGTTTCCGGTCTTTTGCTTATTCCTGTTTTTTCCTGTTCGGAATTGAATAGGACTGTCTCCACAGATCAAGATAATCCTTTATTTCCTGTTTCCAGCGTTTTCTGTCCCACGGCAGCGACGATTCACATAATTTCTGCACGCGCTTAATATACTCTTTACCTCCCATGGGCGTCAAGAGCCCTATGCGCACCCTCCTCAGGAGAAGGTCGGAAAGGTGTCTTACCTGTTCATGCTTTGCCGCGAAAGGCAGCTCTGCCCACAGTGTAAGAGTGTCTGGAATGGGTTTGAGATCGGCCATTGTAGCCGTTTCTGCAAGTTCGTTTGCGGCTTCTCCATATCGGCCGTAAAGTCGCCGCCAGGTCTGGGCGGACAGCCCGAAATCTTCTTCCGGGATTCTGTCGGGTACGGGGGAGAAGACAGGATCGCGCCTTCCGATAAATCGAACCGGTGGCAGGAAAGCTTTGGCTGCCTTAAGGGTATCCCATGCCATCTTTCGAAATGTTGTCAGTTTTCCACCCGTTACGGTAACGAGTCCTTTGTATTTCCAAACGACATAATCGCGTGATTCTTCCGATGGAGAAAGGTTGCCTTCGCTGAGCACCGGTCTGATGCCTGCAAATGTTGACACGCAATTATCCTCAGATACATCGAGAGAAGGAAAAAACAGCTGAATAGCTTCCAGCAGGTATGATATTTCTTCTTCTGTAATGGAAGGCTCTTTTTGTATGTCTTCCTTGTAGTCTACATCGGTAGTTCCGACAAGCACGGCCCCCTCCCACGGGATCGCGAATACAGGTCTGTTGTCGGCGGGATGAACAATAGTTACCGCCTGCTCAATGGGAATAACTGAACGGGGAAAGACAAGATGACTTCCCCTCAGTGGGCGGAGATGCCGCTTTCGATCCGGTGAGGGGTGCAACTCTTCTCCCCAGGCGCCGGTTGCGTTGATGACAGCGCCTGTTGATAGCGTTTTCTTCTCCAGGGTTTCTGTGTCTTCTATCACTACTCCTGCAACCTGCCCGTCATCATTGCGTAGTATTTCTCTTGCCGCTGTATAGTTAAGGGCGCAGCCGCCGGCCGCGACAGCTTCGTTGATCAGACGCAACACGAGTCTCGCGTCGTCAACCTGGGCGTCAAAAAAGCGGAAACCTCCCGCAAGCCCCTTTCTCTTAAGATGGGGTGTAAGGGCCGAGAACTCTCTGGTGTCGTAAAACCGGTGTTGTTTTTCATGCGCCATGAGATCGTAGAGGATAAGACCGATATCGAGCGACCATTTGCCGGGTGATATACCCCTGTAAACGGGCATGAGAAAGCCTACCTGTTCAACCAGCCCGGGAGCTTCTTTGAGCATGCGTTCACGTTCTTCAACGGATGTTTTTGTGAGAAGCGGATGGCCATCCTTGAGATAGCGCAGGCCTCCGTGAACCAGTTTTGTGGAACGGCTTGATGTTCCCCATGCGAAATCCATCCGTTCCACAAGAAGCACGTTAAGATTCATACGGGTGGCTTCTCTGAAAACTCCGGCTCCAGTTATGCCTCCTCCTATTATAACCAGATCCCAAGCTTCTCTTAAATCTTCTATTCCCATTTTCTTAACCATCAACTTGTCTATTGTATTTGCTCACTTCTTTCCAGATGTCGATGCTTTCTTCCAGAACCGAGCGGACAATCTGCTCGGCATCTCCCTTTCCCTGTTCAATCGAACGCAGAAGTTGATGATAGTAATCGCGGGATGAGGCCCTTCCCTCTTCAAGACTGAAATAGTGAAAAGCCATAACCTTAAAAATGGAGGAGAAATCATTGAGAATCAGGGGATATATCGGGTTTCCGGAATGCCTGGCGAACAATATCTGCAGTTCCCAGTCATAGTCCGCAAAGACCGACGCATCATCCCCCAAGTTACCGGAGAGGTTGAGATATTCCCGGAAGATTCCGGGTGAACTGGCGATGGCAAGCTGGGCAACGGGGGGAATCAGAACGATCCTGAACTCAAGGAGACGGGTGATGAATCCATTGGGAAGAGATTCTCCATACTTCGCAAGGGAACTGAGCAGGCTCAGACCGCCTTCCTTCCAGTAATCGTTAACCACGGTAGGTTTTCCGTGCCGGATAGCGATCCATCCCTCGGCCGCAAGACGCTGGAGAGTTTCCCTGAGAGTTGGTCTTGTTACCCCGATCTGCTTCGCGAACGATCTTTCATTCGGAAAACTCGACCCCGGTGGATAAGTGCCGTCAAGTATGGATGTGACCAGTCTGTATTCCGCGTACATGGCAGGGTGAAAGGGTTTTTCTAATTTCATTGCATCTAGCTCCTCTGGTAAGAGGTCATACCAGTTAAATATCGCAACGTCAAGAAAAGAAAGGAGGACTGTCTTGATAAACAGAAACTATGACTCCGAGAAAGGATCAAACGCAGACTTGGTCTCATACCGGATTTGTTATTTCCGGTTTACCCTCTTTCCGTTTTCTCCTCTGTAGCGCCGATAGGTCCTTTTCTTCGTTTTAGGCTTTTCCTTCGGGATTGATTTGTTTTCCTGAAGCGGGTTTTTCCCGATCCAGCGGGGGGTAATTTTTTTTCTGCGGATAATTTCACGAAGCTTGGGAAGGTCACGCTTAGTCACAAGTGTAAGAGCCTGGCCTTTTCTCCCCATTCGCCCGGAACGACCGGTACGGTGAGTATATTGTGTTTCGTCCCATGGTAAATCCCAGTTTACCACATGGGATACATGCGTAAAATCAAGCCCTCTTCCGGCGACATCTGTAGCGATGAGGTAACGAAGTTTCTTTGTTTTAAACTGCCGGAATATGGAAGAACGCTTATTCTGGCTGAGCCCGGCGTGTATATACTCGATATCTTTATAATGTTTTCGGATATTGCGGAATAACTTATCAACCCTGTGGCGGGCGTTGCAGAAAATGATCACCTGGTTTACATCTTCTGCCTCAAGATATTTTATGAGTTCCGTTTCCTTGCGATACGGTTGGAGATAGGCGAAATAATGTTCGATACTTACCGGCGTCGCCCGCTTCTTTATGAGAGAAATGTATTCGGGATCCCGCAGATAATCATGGGAGAGTCTTGTAATGTCATCATCCATTGTCGCGGCGAAGAGAAGCGTCTGATGCTTATTGATCATGCAGGACATGATAAACTCAATGTCTTCGACGAACCCTTCCTTTAAGAGTTCGTCCGCTTCATCGAGGACTATGCATTTCACGTTCGACAGGCTGACAACTCCATCATACAGAAGATCAATGAGCCGCCCCGGTGTCGCGACGAGGATATGTACCTCGTGTTTTATCTTGGCGACCTGAATCTCCTTGCTGAATCCGCCGAAAACGGCGAATGAGACCACCCCAGCCCCGGCACCGATTTTTTCGATTTCATCCACATACTGAAGGCATAATTCACGGGTAGGAACAATTACCAGACCCTGGATGGTGTTTTCCGAGATATTGATTTTCTGAACAAGGGGAATCGAGCATGCGGCTGTCTTTCCCGATCCCGTTTCCGCGAGGGCGCAGAGATCCTGTCCAGAGGTGATAATAGAATAGGTAGCTTCCTGAATCGGGGTCATTTCCTCATACCCGATTTTCTCGATTGCATCAAGGATTTGTGAAGGAAGACCAAGTTCACGGAACTTCGTGCGCCCCTTCTCTTTCTCTGCCGAATCTTCTCTCTTTCCTCTTATTGATCCCTTTTTTCTTTTCTCGACTGGGTGTATTTTGTTCTGTTCTGTTGTGTGCTGTTGATCTTTCTTTCCTGAAACGGAGGTTATAAGAGATTTCAGGCCTTTTAATATACCAAATTTCATGAACGTCATCTTTCCTTGTGTGATGGTTTTTTCCTGTATCAGGTGTCACAGCGGCGGACTATATCACAACTTGTCCTTTTTGACGCATGATTATCGTCAGGGAAGTGCATAAAAAAGAAAAATGCAGAGGATCTGCATGGAGAAAAAGGATCTTTTCTGTTATGGGACTGTACGTTGCCTATCCGAATGTTGATCCAACCCAGATGCCGACATAATATGTTATAATTATGACAAGTGACGCGATAAGCAAGTGTTCCGAGATCACTTTCCAGGGTTTTACCTTTTGTTCTTTAGCGATGTAAAAACTGAGAATCCCCAATAGGGACAATCCTCAGGCTACACTCACGATGATTGCTGCTGTGAGGGGGAACAGCAGCACAGGAACAATAAATGTCAGCGCAAAAATAAATTTGAATAAAAAAGTGGAGATTGTAGCTTCCCATATCTCTCGGGTGGTGTTCTTGTTTTTGGATTCTTCAGCAATATGAATGCCCAGCGCATCTGAGAATGCGTCCGCTATCGCTATCGTGATTATACCGCCGATAACGACAAGTTTTGAGCCTGTGCCGGAATACAGGCCTATCATCAAACCGAGTGTCGTGATTATTGCAGAGGTTAACCCGAAGCTGAATCCTGTTTTTAGCGAATGTTTCATATGTTTCTTTCTTACACCCTTGATACCCTTGAACTTGCCCCGATAATCCCGGTTTTTCAGGCGCGCGTAAGTTCCCGATCTTTACATGTAATTACCGTGATATGCCGACGGTTCATTCTAAAAATGATCCGGAAACTGCTTTAGTGATAAAACAACCTCCACCGCTGTCGTCACCACCATTTCCGGATGACCCCGAACCGCCATCCCATCCTGCCAGCCTTGCCATCATCCACCAGAAAGCCCTTGCCTTCAGGTTGCAGTTCAAAGGTTGAGAATGAGCACAGGAACAGGATGCGCACAAATCCGAGCCCGGATTAGCAGTGCACCACTCGGTTGCCCAATTTCCGCCAGAGTAGTCACAATTATCATTTGCTCCAAGATTCAGGTAATCGTTGCCATCAGGGTCATATCTTTCGATATCGGCAAAATCAAAAAGGATTTTATTGTTTGCGTTGCAATAAGCTCTTATCTGCTCATTTCTGACATGAAGATTGCCGGATGATCCGCCGCCGTCCAGGTGGCCGGTCATATAAATAAACCTCATGTCGGGATACGCAGCTTCAAACTGTTCCATGGTATCAAGATAGTTCTGAATATAGCTCTCTCCGGCGCTTGATACCTGGCCGCACCAGGACCACATTGAGAAATTATAGTGGCCGGTAGCCGCAACCGCTTTTGTTCTATCTTCACCCGTGGTTCCATCCCAGTAATCATTCGGTTCAATATATGTCTCGGGCGGGTTACCGTCATAAATGCGGAGAACGGGCGGATCTTCTGCAGATGGCAACCCCTCGGAAGAACCTACTCTTATCGCAACGCTATATTCCGGATGCTGTGATTCAAGGTTTGAAATCCCGGATGTTATTTGTGAACCGTGAGAGGTATGCGCATAATGCAGTGTCAGGGTTTTAGCCTGTTCCAGCCAGTTATCCGGTATCTGACTCAAGTCTGTACAGGTATGATCAATAATAACCGGTTCGTCTGCGAATGAATCTGAAGGCATCTGTATAAATACAGATAAGATACAAGCTGTTATCAGGAAAACCTTTATTCCTTGTCTTGAACAAATTTTCATAGTCGAATCTCCCCAACTGATCTGTTTGATGTGAACTCCATTATGATAAACAGGAGGAATTCATAGACGATAACTTAATAGTTATAATACTTTTTTTCAATACATTTTACATTAATATTTTTATCGGGATGTTGCCTCCCGAATGCCGTTGATGTTTCTCCGCTCATCTGGTACATGTAAATTTCGGAGAAACGAATTATTTGATGGCCTTTAATATGAGAACAAAACTGCTTTGTCTGTTTATATTTTTCCTGGCGGGTTGCGCGATAATCGGGCCGGAGAAGGAGAGAATTATACCCCTTATCCCGGTTGATTCGTGGAAGTTGCCCACCCTGGAAGATGATCTTGATCAGACATCCCTGGAACTCGCAGTGTACAGAAGCATAAAATACTATAACAGACTGCCGGAGACAAGAGAGTTTCGACTCGGAGACCGTGTATGCACGGCGGGAGAGTTGAAGGAATCTCTTAGAGAGTTTCTGAAAATTATCAGGATGCCGGGTTCAGTCGATGATAGAACAAAAAGAATAAAGCGGGCCTTTGATATATACAAGAGCACTGGAAGGCGTGGCGGAGAGGTTCTGTTTACGGGATATTATGAGCCGATTCTTGCGGGGTCATTTGACAGGACACCACAGTATCGCTATCCCATCTATCGCACACCCGACGATCATGTTGTGATAGATCTTGGAAAATTCAAGGAGAAATACAGAGGAGAACGTATCGTCGCGAGAATTGAAGAGGGAAAGGCTGTTCCCTACTACACGCGCGGGGATATCGATATAAAGGGAGCTCTTAAGGGAAGGGGGCTTGAACTCCTCTGGCTTTCTGATCCCGTTGATATCTTTTTCCTGCAGATTCAGGGGTCCGGAGTTGTGAATCTTCCCGATGGCGATCTTGTCCAGATAAGCTATGACCAGTGTAACGGTCATCCCTACCGTAGTGTGGGAAGGATGCTTGTAGAGCAGGGGAAGATGTCTCTGGGAGAGGTATCTCTCAAGGGCATCAAAAGGTATCTGAGTGAACACCCAGAAGAAATGCTTAGCATATTAAGCTGTAATGAAAGCTATGTATTCTTTCGTATTGTTGAAGAGGGCCCCATGGGGAGTCTTAATGTGCCGGTTACGCCGGGCAGGTCGATAGCCACGGATGCGAGAATGTTTCCCAGGGGCGCGCTTGCTTTTATCAGAGTGAAAAAGCCTGTTATGGACGAATATGGCAACATCGTGTCATGGGTGCACTTTTCCCGTTTTGTCCTTAACCAGGATGCCGGAGGGGCGATCAAGGGCTCTGGAAGGGTGGATCTGTTCTGCGGAAGAGGGAACAGTGCGGAGATCATGGCCGGACATCTGAAAGAAGAAGGAGAACTGTATTTTCTTGTAAAAAAGAAATAAACCGTTGTCCCAGTCAAGATCCTTAATTAAATAGCGAACAATCCTTATACATAACCGTGAATCCCGACGAGTCGGGATAAACCGTAAACGGTTACCCTTATGCGAAGACCTGTAATTCCTCTGCTCACAGCGCTCATCTTGGGAATAACTGTTGGGAGTCTTGTAGATATACCTGATATTCCCGTTCTTGTGGCACTTCTCACGACCATTGCGGCGCTGCTCTTCTTGGTTGTTGCAGGGAAGAAAGGTTTTATTGCCTTCTGCCTGCTTATATCTCTGTTCCTGCTGGGAATCCTTAATATAAATCTCTATCTTCATCCACACTGCGGCAGAGACGACATCACGCTGCACGCAGGCAAAGATAAACTGACCGTTGAAGGGCTGGTGTGCAACCCTCCCCGGTTGCTGCGTAACAAAACCAGCCTTGTTATCGACTCCGCAAGAATCATCAGAGGTGAAAACGTCATTCCGGTACATGGGAAGATACTTCTCTCCGTCAAAGATAACAGCAGGCTGTTCAAATATGGCAATTATGTCAGGGCGAAGGTCAAACTTAAAGAGCCGCACAGCTTCAATAATCCCGGCGGATTTGACTATAAGAGATATCTTCTCTACAGAGGTGTCCGCCTGCGCGGGTACATAAGCAGCCCTTCGGACATAGTCATCATGAGGGAAAGCGCGGGAAATTACTTCAGAACGCGAATAGAGAGATATCGTTCCCGTATCAGGAAACTCATCCTGGGGAATGCCCCCTTTCCCGAGGGCGGCATACTGCGGGCTCTCACACTGGGAGAAAAGGAGGGCATTCCGGAAGATATCATCGAAGATTTCAACAGGGCAGGGGTTTCTCATGTCCTCGCCATATCCGGGTTGCATGTGGGTATAATAGCCTTTATCGCTCTCATTATCATCAGAACTATAATGAAGTCTTCCGAATATCTCCTGTTGAGATTCAATGTTTTCAGGGTATCCGCCCTGTTCGCTGTTATTCCCATAACAGGTTACACCTTCGTTGCCGGTCTTCGCATATCAACGATAAGGGCTACCATCATGATACTCTGTTTCCTGATCGCGCTCCTTATCGGGAGGGGGCGTGATCTCTTGAACATACTTGCATTCGCGGCATTTGCCATTCTTATCATAAGTCCCGCGTCCCTCTTTGACGTCTCGTTCCAGCTCTCTTTCATGGCGGTTACCTCCATTATTCTCATAACACCGGCACTAAGCGGCATGATTCCGAAGGGAACCGAAGACGGGATTTTCAGGAAGGGGATTACCAGCATCATTCTCTTCATCATGGTAAGTCTTACTGCCATGATCGGCACATATCCTCTCATCGCGCTCTATTTCAACCGGGTTTCAACAATCGCGCTTCTCTCGAACCTGTTTATAATACCGATAATCGGATTCGCCGTTCTCCCGCTGGGAGTATTGTTTATCATTACCGCCCCCTTTCCACCTGTTGCAACAGCGTTTATACAGGTCGCCTCTTTCTTTATCCGGATATCCGTTTCCATCGTCGATTTTCTGTCATCCTTCTCCTTTTCGAGTTT
>JAGGXJ010000030.1 GCA_021163105.1 Syntrophobacterales bacterium | reverse complement strand
TACAAATCTACCGATTGAATATCTGCATCATGACGACAGAATTAATCCAAGATCCATTGGACAAAACATTTCGAAATTAATTCAAGAGTTTTATCTCAAAAGGCCGCAATTGCACATCTCTCTGGCATGGGTTGACCTTAATAGTTCAAAAACCAAGGTCAAAGTTTTTGATGGACAACATAAAGCAGCAGCTCAAATATTGCTCGGAATAAACCAATTACCAGTCAGAATTTTCATAAATCCTGATCCCGATGTTTTACTGACGACTAATACAAATGCTGGCACGACTTTAAGACAAGTGGCCTTTGATAAATCTATTCAACGTCATTTAGGTAGTGCTTTGTATCGTGATAGAATTGACAAGTATAAATCAGATTGTAGTTTGCCTGATGATGATTATAGTTTTTCAGAGAGAGATCTACTAAAATATTTTAAGGGCGAATCAAGAGAAGTGAAGCGGTACGTTTTAGATGCGGTTAGAGATTCCATTACTCATAATCCTGAAAATAAATTGAAAGAATACATTGATTTTGGAGGCAGAGCTAAGGATAGACCTCTATCATATAGTACCATTGAAAAAACTTTTTATTCTTTTTTTATTTATCAAGACGTTTTAGATACACCCATAAGTTACCGCTTAGAAGAAGACGAAAATCCAAGAGAGTTAGAAAAGGAACAAATTCTTGAACTAATGAACTTAATTGCAGAAGAGATATTTAACGGTAAATTTGACGTTGATATTGGCACAAGTCGGATTGAAAGCAAGATTCAAAAGGGAGAGAATCTCCCGTTGGAACACATAAGAGCATTTCGGATGAGCAAAGAAGAAATCCTATACAATTGGCTTCGATATATTGAACAGATAATAAAAAACTATTTCATTATGCAGGGCAAACCAATCCAAGAAAAAAAGTTGTTCCAATATAAATTTCCAGAGCCTTTATGGGACAAGATCAGGTTATTTATAAGGAATATGGCCAACCTGCCTGTATGGATAAATAAAGAACTATCATTGACTGTCTTTGGTGGAAAACAGGTTAATGATTATTGGCAAACTATTTTTGAAACAGGTAAATCATCGCAGGGTTTGCAGGTATTAGCAGAACCAATTGATTTAATGAAAATGATTACAGATTAAGGTGGTTAGATAACATGCGGTTCAAGAAGGATTGGCAAATCCGCTGCGCTCCTTTGCCAACCTCTTAACCGTAGCGTTAGCCCAATGGAAAGATGGATTTAAAAGTAAATGGATAAACAGGTTGTCTCAAAACAAAGGGTGGCTGATCACGGCGAGGTGTTGACCGGAAAGCGGGAAGTCAACGCCATGCTCGATATGGTCAAACAGGAAACGGAGCGGATTGAATCCCGTTTCCTTGAACCTGCCTGCGGTACGGGGAATTTCTTGGCGGAAATTCTGGAGCGGAAGCTATCCGTCGTTGAAAATCGTTACGGTAAGAGCCAGTTGGAATATGAGCGGTATGCTATTCTTGCCGTATCCTCCATCTATGGAATTGATATTCAGGAAGACAACGTTCAACAGTGTAGACAGCGCCTTTTTGGGATTTTTGATTGGACATACAGCGACCTTTATAAAAAGATAGCGAAAAACCAATGCCGTAATACAGTTAGGTATATCTTGGACCGCAACATTGTCTGGGGTGATGCACTTGACTTGAAGACTGTTGGGGATAGTCCACAACCAATTGTCTTTTCCGAGTGGTCACTCGTCAACGGCAGCATGCTCAAGCGCAGGGATTTTAGCTTTCGTGGCCTGCTGGAGCACGAATCCATGAAGGAACTGCCGCTGTTTTCGGATTTAGGTGAGGATGTCTTCATTCCCAGGCCGGAGAAAGAATACCCGCTGACACATTTCCTGGAGGTTGCCGATGTTGACAAACAGTAACTATAACCCCGATGTGCTATCTTGTCTCGCTAACCTGAGCAGTGACGAGGTGTTTACGCCACCGCAACTGGTGAATAGCATACTGGATTTGCTCCCCAAGGATATCTGGAGAAGCAAGGAGGCTCGGTTCCTCGATCCCTTCTGCAAGACCGGCGTGTTTCTGCGCGAGATTGCAAAGCGACTGGATGCAGGGCTGGAAAAGGTCATCCCCGACAGGCAGGAACGGATCAATCATATTTTCAGCAAGCAGCTTTTCGGTATTGCCATCACAGAGTTGACATCCCTGCTTTCGCGCAGATCGGTGTACTGCTCCAAGACCGCCGACGGCAGATACTCCGTCTGCGAGACATTTGACAACCCACAGGGCAATATCCGCTTTGAGCGGATTGAGCATACCTGGGCAAAAGGCAAGTGCGTCTTTTGCGGCGCCAGCGAAGCCAATTATGAGCGGGGGGAAGAACTTGAAACCCACGCTTATGAGTTTATCCATACAGATAATCCAGAGGAGATATTCAACATGAAATTCGATGTCATTGTCGGCAATCCGCCGTATCAGTTGAGTGATGGAGGCGCTGGGGCAAGCGCAATGCCAATATATCAGAAATTTGTAGAGCAAGCGAAAAAGCTGAATCCGCGTTACTTAACGATGATCATTCCCGCTCGTTGGTATGCTGGTGGGCGCGGCTTAGACGGTTTTCGCAAGGAAATGAGAGAAGACAAAAGAATCAAGGCAATCGTGGATTATCCTAAAAGCCGGGAGTGTTTTCAGGGCGTGGATATCGCTGGCGGAGTCTGCTATTTCCTTTGGGAAAGAGATTATTCCGGCGATTGCGATTTTACTTCCATAACGGAAGATAGCGTAGCGCGGGAAAAGCGTAGTTTGAGCGAATTCGACGTGATTATCAGAGCGAATGTCGGCGCGGATATTGTGCGTAAAATAATGAAAAAAACAGCCAAGATGATGTCGGATGAGGTATTGAAGGTAAGTCCATTTGGATTGCGTTCATATGTGCGTGGGAAAGATCGGTCTTTTCGCGACAGCGTTACCGTCATAACAAGCGCAGGGAAAGGTTATATTCCCAGAGCGGATGTTGTTAAAAACGAGGATCTTATTGACTCATTTAAACTGTGTATCGGCTATCTGAATCCTGACCGCGCTGGGGTAAACAATGCTATGGATGGCATGGTCAATGTTACAACAAAACAAAAAATACTTAGTCCGGGTGAAGTAGTAACGGAGACATATATCATTCCGTATGCCAACACAGACAAAATCCAAGTTCTTAACTCTGCAAGCTACTTGCGAACAAAATTTGCCCGCTTTTTAATTTGGCTCACTTTATCGTCGATGCATATCGCGCAAAACAACTTTCAATTTGTCCCCATGTTGGATTTCACGGAAACGTGGACAGACGAAAACCTCTATAAGAAATACGGCTTAACGAAAGACGAAATTGCCTTTATCGAATCCAAGATCCGCCCGATGGAGGTGAGCAATGAATAGGAAACAGGCACTTGCGGTTTTTGAAGACTTCAAGATCCGAAGAATATATGATGAAAAGTCTGAAACATGGTATTTTTCGGTAGTTGATATTATCGCTGCGCTGATTCAGCAACCCGATTATCAGACTGCTCGGAAATACTGGAACAAACTTAAAGAAAGGCTCAAGAAAGAGGGAAGTCAGTCGGTGACAGATTGTCACCAACTGAAATTGGAGGCAGCGGATGGCAAAATACTGGCAACTCAAGAAAAGGGCTGAGACAGATGAATCCTGATGAATTTTTTCCACCACGGTCCGATTCCAGGCCGACGATCTATGCCTATGAGGATACCAATCCTCAATACGCGGGCCTGCTTAAGGTCGGTTATACCACGGTGGACGCGCAAAGCCGTGTGGCACAGCAATATCCCACAAAAAAACCGGGCAAGCTGCCCTATCGTATTGTGCTGGAAGAATCCGCGATGCGCAATGACGGCACGGTTTTTGCCGATCATGATGTGCATCGGCACTTGAAACAACAAGGGATCAAGAATCCCGAAGGGGAATGGTTTGAATGTACGGTAGATGCTGTCAAGGCCGCGGTGATCGCCGTGCGAACGGGCAGGATGAACGAGGGAAACCGCACGCTCGCTTTCAAGATGCGCCCGGAGCAGACTGAGGCGGTGGAAATGACGTCTGCCTATTTCAAGAGTGCTCACAAGGATGACCCGGACAAAACACCGCACTTTTTGTGGAATGCGAAGATGCGGTTCGGCAAGACCTTTACCGCTTATCAATTGGCTAAAAAAATGAAATGGAGCAAGGTGCTGGTGCTGACCTTCAAACCGGCGGTGCAGAGCGCGTGGGAAGAGGATTTGAAGCGCCATATCGATTTCGAGGGCTGGCAGTTCATTTCCCCCGGTGGGTTATCCTATGAGGAAGCTGATAAGAAAAAACCGATTGTCTGCTTCGGATCGTTCCAGGATTATCTGGGCAGAAACCCCAGTACCAATGGTATCAAAACCAAGAATGAATGGGTTCACGCTACCAATTGGGATTGCGTGATTTTTGATGAATATCATTACGGCGCGTGGCGTGAAAACGCCAAGGATCTGTTCGAGGCGGAAGACAAGAAGGAAAGAGAGTTTGGTGAAGGTGAAGATCTTGATTATTGCGACGAAGAGATCATGCGGATTACAACGGATGCTTATTTATATTTATCCGGGACGCCGTTTCGGGCGATTGCCTCAGGCGAGTTTATAGAGGAGCAGATTTTCAACTGGACTTATTCGGATGAACAGGGTGCCAAGCAGGAATGGGAAGGTGAGGATAATCCCTATTCCTGCCTGCCTCGTATGGTTCTAATGACGTATCAAATGCCGGATGCGATCCGTGAGATTGCCATGCAGGGGGAGTTTGACGAATTTGATCTGAATGTTTTCTTTTCTGCAGAAGGGAAATACGAGAATGCGAAGTTTACATATGAGGAAGAAGTTCAGAAGTGGCTGGATTTGATACGGGGCGCATTTCAGGCCGCAACTATTGATAATCTGAAACTGGGGGCAAAGAAGCCGCCTATGCCGTTTTCGGATGTTCGGCTGCTCAACGTATTGTCCCATACCTTCTGGTTTCTGCCGAGTGTAGCCTCGTGTTATGCCATGCGCAAGTTGCTGGCGAAAAAGCAAAACAAGTTTTATCGCGATTTTCAGGTGGTAGTTGCGGCGGGAAGCGCCGCAGGAATCGGCGTTGATGCTTTGCCCCCGGTGAATGATGCCATGGATGATCCATTACAAACCAAGACGATTACTCTTTCATGTGGGAAGCTGACCACTGGGGTGACGGTGAGGCCGTGGACGGGGATATTCATGCTGCGCAATTCTTCCAGTCCGGAGACCTATTTTCAGGCTGCTTTTCGTGTTCAGTCCTCTTGGACGGTGATAAATCCTGATGGAGATGCACCAAACCGTGAGGAGTTTCAGCAAAAAGGAATGTTACATTTTTGACTTTGCGCCGGACAGGGCTTTGCGGCAGATCGCTGATTACAGTTGCCGGTTGAATGTGGATGAGTCCAATCCCGAGAAGAAGGTCGAAGAGTTTATCAGTTTTTTGCCTGTGCTGGCCTATGATGGCAGTTCCATGAAACAGATTGATGCGGCGGGCATTCTGGATATCGCCATGAGCGGTACTTCAGCAACACTTCTCGCAAGACGCTGGGAAAGCGCACTGTTGGTGAATGTTGATAACGACACCTTGAAGCGGCTGATGGCAAATAAGGACGCGCTGGACGCGCTGATGAGTATTGAGGGTTTTAGGAATCTCAATCAGGATATCGAAACCATTATCAATAAATCGGAGGCAGTGAAAAAGGCACTGAAGGAAAAGAACGACGAAGAACTGACCAAGAAGAAAAAAAAGGAACTGACAGAAGAGGAAAAAGAATACAAGAGCATGCGGAAGAAGATCCAGGAGAAGCTCATCAAGTTTGCCACGCGCGTACCGGTATTTATGTATTTGACCGATTACCGGGAACGGTGTCTCCGGGATATCATCACGCAGTTAGAACCTGGGCTTTTTAAGAAAGTGACCGGATTACTTATAAAGGATTTTGAGTTACTTGTCAGCCTTGGGGTATTTAACAGCGCATTGATGAATGACGCTGTATACAAATTCAAGAGGTATGAGGATTCCAGTTTGAGCTATACGGGCATCGACCGGCATGAAGGCGAAGAAGTTGGACTATACGATACGGTGTTGAGCTCGGAGGATTACCAGGCTACATTTGTTAATGAGACCATTAAAGCGTGACCACAGAGTGATTACTCCAGTTTTACTGGCATTGCAAACCTTGGTTTATTAATATTCCCAATTGACGCCCTGAAGTCAACAAAACCCGATATAATTAAACTTTACCTTGACAATAGTTTGAAGATATGGTTTTTTGACGACTATGGGTACTGAAAACAAGACAAAAATAAACCGTCTGATAAGCCAGTGGACTCCCGGCACTCCCGGCGTTACTTCCTACCTGAATGCCTCCGGTTTTGGCCGCGATCTGCTGGTGAAATATAAAAACAGCGGCTGGTTGGAATCGTTTGGCAGGGGCGCCTATATACGCTCTGGAGATACGGTGGATTGGCTGGGCGCTCTTTACAGCCTGCAACGCCAGCTTGCCCTTCCCGTCCACGCGGGGGGAAAAACAGCCCTTGAGCTGCAGGGATACGCCCATTATCTGCCGGCGAAGCAAAAGCAGGTTTTTCTGTATGCTCCTCAAGGGCTGACATTACCGTCCTGGTTTACAGGAGACCGTTTCGGCGTAATGTTTCTCGTGACCCGCACGAACATGTTGCCACCCGATTATGCACAAGGATTTTTCGAGTTTAAAGAGAGCGGCTTTTCGGTCAGGATAGCGGCGCCGGAACAGGCGGCTATGGAGATGCTTCACCTCGTACCCCGTAAAGTTGGATTCGACGAGGCCCGATTAATCATGGAAAATCTGGTCACGCTACGTCCCGATGTCGTACAGGAACTTTTGGCGGCATGCCGCTCCGTGAAGGTGAAGAGGCTGTTCCTTTACATGGCGGAGAGGTGCGCGCACCCTTGGGTATCAAAACTGGACATATCAAAGATCGATCTCGGGAGAGGAAAACGGATGATCGTACCAAATGGACGATACGACGCGAAATACCGGATAACGGTCCCCGTCGATCGGGAGGAGATGCCTGCGTGATCGATACCGTATTCTTCAGACAGGCCGAGCTGCTCCTGCGGATCATTCCGCTGATCGACAGAGAAGCCCTCTTTGCCCTCAAGGGAGGAACGGCTATCAATTTTTTCGTCCGGGATCTCCCGCGCATCTCCGTTGACATCGACCTCGTGTACCTCCCCATTGGTGAAAGGGATCTCGCCCTGCGTGAAATAAGCGATGCCCTTACCCGGATATCGCAGGCCGTCGAGGGCACGGTCCCCGGAACAAAAGTCATTCCGAAGAAATCAAAAGAAAGCGATCTGTTCAGCGGATTATTCGTGCGTCGACAGGAGGCGATGGTAAAGATCGAGCCAAACCTGGTCATACGCGGTTCCGTGTTCCCTTCTACCATAAGGGTTCTCTCTCCGAGGGCTGCCGATCTCTTCAAGATGTCGGTGGAATGTCAGGTCTTTTCAGAAGATGAAATATACGCGGGGAAGATCTGCGCCGCCCTGGATCGCCAGCACCCGCGGGATCTCTTCGACATCATGATGCTGCTCAAATACGGGAACTTCGGCGCCGCCATGCGGAAGGCGTTTGTCGTTTACCTGATCAGCCATGACCGGCCCATGGTAGAGCTTCTCAATCCGCGGTTCGGAGATATCCGGCCTGTCTTTGAAACCGAATTTCAGGGCATGACCGCGGAAGAAGCCACCTGCGAAGACCTGGAAAAGACCAGGGAAGAACTCGTTGCCATGATAGCACGAGATCTGACCATCGAAGAAAAACAATTCATCGTATCCGTCAAGGAAGGTACGCCCCGGTGGGATCTGATCGGGGTCGAGGGGGTCGAAAACCTGCCCGCCGTCAAGTGGAAGCTCCTGAATATCGGCCGTATGAACCCGTCGAAGCATAAACAGGCGATCCGCAAATTGAAGGATTACCTGGGAGTATAGTTGACCGTTTCTTGTCGTCCCTCAAAACAGTAACAGGGCGGAAGTAGGGGGCTGTCGTTGACTATTGACCAGATTGAGGAGGAGTACTCCATGAGTATTGATTCGAAAAAGGTTATTTACAGCATGATGAGGGTCAGTAAATTCTACCAGAACAAGCCTATATTAAAAGATATATCCCTTTCCTATTTTTACGGTGCCAAAATCGGCGTTCTGGGATTGAACGGCTCTGGAAAAAGTTCACTCCTGCGCGTTATGGCCGGGGTTGATCAGGAGTACAACGGAGAGGCTGTCCTCTCGCCGGGATATACGCTGGGGTTTCTCGAACAGGAACCGGTGCTCGATCCCGATAAAACAGTACAGGCCGTCGTCGAAGAAGGCATGCGGGAATCGGTGGGTCTCGTGAGGGAATACAATGAAATCAGTGAAAAATTTGCCGAACCCATGTCTGACGACGAGATGAATCATCTGATAGAGCGTCAGGGTGAATTGCAGGAAAAAATCGATCACCTTGACCTCTGGGATATCGATGCCCGTCTGGAGATGGCCATGGATGCCCTGCGCTGTCCTCCGGGAGATACTCTCATCAGGATTCTTTCCGGCGGTGAGAAGCGGCGGGTGGCTCTGTGCAGGCTGCTTTTGCAGAAACCGGATATCCTGCTCCTGGACGAGCCGACGAATCATCTGGATGCCGAAACGGTGGCCTGGCTTGAACGTCATCTCCAGCAGTATGAAGGGACGGTGATTGC
>JAGGXJ010000078.1 GCA_021163105.1 Syntrophobacterales bacterium | reverse complement strand
CGGTGTGCAATGGATGGGCGGCGAAAAGTTCGACAGTAACAAGTATTATGGAGGCGGTTTTACCGGTAAAAACATAATGCCTGCTGTGAATCCCACTACCGGGGCAGTTACCTTCCCGGAGGGACTGGCGCTTGGCGTATTCAGTGAAACAATTAGTATAGGCGGCCTCCAATTCCCCAACATCGGCGCGATCCTTCAAGCTTATCAGAAAGATGAAGATGTGCATATACTCTCAACGCCTCAGATACTCACACTCGACAATGAAGAAGCGGAGATATATGTCGGCGAGAATGTTCCCTATCAAACCAGGGCGGATTCATCTGACGTCACAGATTACAGCTCCTATGAATATAAGGATGTGGGAGTGACCCTGAGAATCACCCCGCAGATTAACCGGGAACGTTTTGTCAGGCTGAATATCTTTCAGGAGACGACGAAACTCGTCACGGAAGCCGGCACACAGACCGTGCGGCCCACCACGCTGAAACGCACGACCAAGACAACGGTAACGATACAGGATAAAAACACCATAGTGATAGGTGGTCTCATAGGGGATGATGTCACCAATACCGTATACAAAACCCCCTGCCTCGGAGATCTCCCGCTTCTCGGCTGGTTGTTTAAATACAAAAGCGAGTCACGTGAAAAGCGTAATCTCTTCATATTTATCACTCCCCACATCGTAGAAAATCCCGGAGAAGCCAGAGAGATATGTGCTGAGAAACAGGAACATATCAAAAAGGTCAAAGAGGGTGTGATCAAGACTTACGAAAAAAAACGTAAGGAGTAAAGAAGGCAGAAACCGGAACCCCTGAACCTTTGAACCGTGAACTGTGAACCGTACCCCTGAATCAGGATAAAATTTTGATCCCATTAACTAATACCAGAAATACGGAGACAGATCTCCTCCGCGAGATGAGCGTCAAATTAGATATCCCCTTCTGGCCCAAACTTCCCGCGGAGGATGTTAAGGCTGATTTTACAAAGAAAATCCCGATTCAATTCCTGAAAAAACACAAGCTGGCACCCATGAAAACAGCGGATGGAGCCTTCATAGCGGTAAACGATCCCTCCGATTTTCCACCCATTGATGATCTTCGCCGCATTCTTGACTGGGAGGATGCCGGAATCGTTCTTTCTACCAGTTCGGCCATCCTGTCCGCCATAAATGTCGCATATGACCAAGGTAGCGGCTCCGCCGAAGAGTTCATTCAGGATATGGCAGAAGAATCCCCGGACAGCATTATTTCCGAAATTGAAGAAACGGCCGATCTGCTGGACGATACCAGCGACGCACCGGTAATAAAACTGGTTAACCTCATGTTGTCACGTGCTATCAAAGACCGCGCCAGCGACATTCATATAGAACCCTATCAAAGCTCTCTCTCTGTCCGATACCGGATTGACGGAGTATTGTACAATGCCCTGAACCTGCCGAAAAGAATTCAGTCTTCCCTCACTTCTCGTATAAAGGTCATGGCAAAACTCAATATTGCCGAAAAGAGACTCCCTCAGGATGGAAGAATCAATATCAAAATCGGGGATAGAAGTGTTGATATTCGCGTATCGGTGATTCCCATTGCCTTTGGTGAACGGGTTGTCATGAGGCTTCTTGATAAAACGGATACGACCTTCAAGCTGATTAATTTGGGGATTGACGAAGAACGTTTCAAATCTTTTGACGGCCTTATCAGATCACCATATGGAATCGTTTTGGTAACAGGACCGACGGGAAGCGGTAAAACAACAACGCTCTATGCGGCCCTTTCCACCATAAACCATCCGGAAATCAATATCATCACTATAGAAGACCCGATAGAATACCAGATTGAAGGCATAGGACAGATTCAGGTAAACCCCAAGATCGGTCTTACATTCGCGAGTGGTCTGAGATCAATAGTGCGACAGGACCCCGATGTGATCCTGGTGGGAGAAATCAGGGATCTGGAGACCGCCGAGATTGCCATCCAATCCTCGCTTACAGGACATCTTGTATTTTCCACTCTCCACACCAATGACGCGGCCAGCGCCGTTACCCGTCTTATAGATATGGGAATAGAATCTTTCCTTGTGACATCTTCAGTCATAGCCATCATAGCCCAGAGACTGGTAAGAACACTCTGCCACGAATGCAGGGAGACCTATGAACCGGACGACAAATCGCTGGCAAAAATCGGCATTGGCAGAGACATATTGAAAGACCGGAAAATTTACCGGAAAAGAGGATGTCCAGCCTGCATGAATACCGGTTACATGGGAAGAACGGCGATCTTTGAAATGATGATTCTTGACGATCACTTGAAAAAACTGATTCTGAAGACATCGGATACAAATCAAATCGGAAAGGAAGCGATTAAGCTTGGGATGACTACCCTGCTCCAGGACGGTGTGCGCAAGATACTGGAGGGGACAACAACCATCGAGGAGGTGCTCAGGGTGACCAGAATCTAACAGGCTACACCTCATAACGAGCTAATATATAGAGAGCAATGAGCCGGCATTTTGCCGGCATTTTTATTGACAGTCCGTCTGCAATTAATGTAATCATACCTGTAAAATCTGGAATCAGGTGATGGAACAAATGGAAATAAAGAACCTCATGGTAACAGGCGGGTGCGGTTTTATAGGCACCAATTTTATACACTATCTTCTCAAGCGAACTGATTTTACGGGTAGAATCATAAACGTAGATAAGCTTACCTATGCGGGAAACCCGGATAATCTGAGGGGAATAGAGAAGGACTACCCGGACAGATACATATTTGAAAGGGCGGACATTTGTGACCCTGGACTTATTGAGGACATATTTTCCAGATACGGAATAGACGCCGTCTGTCACTTCGCCGCCGAATCACATGTGGACAGATCAATAAAGGACCCCGGAGCCTTCATATATACAAATATTATCGGTACCTTCAACCTGCTGGAGGCGGCCCGCTCACATGCCGGAGATTTTATCCTCTTTCATCACATAAGCACGGATGAAGTATATGGAAGCCTCGGTCCCGATTCATCGGGATTCAAAGAAACCACACCATATCGGCCCAACAGTCCCTATTCCGCGGCAAAGGCTTCTTCCGATCATCTTGTAAGGGCCTATGGCAAAACCTACGGACTTCCCGTGACTATCTCCAACTGTTCAAATAATTACGGGCCATACCAGTTTCCCGAAAAATTGATCCCCCTGATAACACTGAACGCGAAAGAGGGCGAAGCTCTGCCCGTCTATGGCGACGGCAAAAATGTGAGGGACTGGCTGTATGTGGAAGATCACTGTGATGCAATATGGGCCATCATGGAATCGGGCAGGCGTGGCGAAACATACAATATAGGCGGCAATATGGAGATGGAAAACATCGTCATCGTGGAGATGGTCTGCGATATACTGGATGAAATAACCCCGATTCATCGGGGCAAAAACGGCCCGAGGAGAGACCTCATTACATTCGTCAAAGACAGGCCCGGGCATGACAGGAGATACGCCATCGATTTCACAAAGTTGCAAAGTGAGTTAAACTGGTCGCCAGAAGAGTCCTTTGAATCGGGGATACGTAAGACCATATCATGGTACCTGGAAAACAACGAATGGGTGCAACGCGTAAGGAACAACGAATACCGGTCCTGGATATCCGAACAGTATGGCAAGTAGTGATTTATAAAAGGTTCGGGTATAGATCAGCCCCCTGCCCTTACCCCTTACGAGTTGTATCCTCAACAACAAAAGGCGTAGACCTTATCCCTATGCTTCCCCTTCTTACCCAGACACGACACATCTTCACAGATTTTCCTTCCGCGGTAGCCAGATTAGACAGTTCTTCCACCCCTGCGATATCAGCGGTGGCAAATTCATAATATGATATATTCGCACTGAACGGATCCAGGATAAGTATAATCTTGTCATCCGCATAAGGATGCTTTTCGGGGGCTCCGGTGAATGAAATGTGATTTTCTCGGAAATTCCGGGATAGATTGTAGGTATCTACCTCAAATTTTTCAGCATGTTCCAGCAATTTTTCTATAGTCATCTTTTCCTCCAATATCTCTATACTTAATTATTCCTTCCGATATTGTCAAGCCGTCAATTTTGATTTGATGGCGGTGTCACATTATGTTAGAAGCTCTCTATGATAAACATCGGGTTGACAGGCGGGATAGGCAGCGGAAAATCAACCGCCGCGAGATTGTTCCGGGAAAAAGGCGCTTACATCATTGACATCGATGCCATTGCGCACCTGGTGGAAAAACCGGGCGGCATGGTCTGGAACAGGATTGTAAAGCACTTCGGAAAGAAAATCCTGAACAAAGACAATATAATAGACAGAGAAACGCTTGGCGGAATTGTATTCCGGGACAGCAGGGAACTGGAGAAATTAAACAGCATCGTACATCCCGCCGTATTTGATGAATGGCGGCGCAGGCTCGACGATATCGGCAGCAAGGATGAAAAAGCCGTAGTAATATCAGATATTCCCCTGCTTATAGAGGCGGGATGGCACAGGTCGGTGGATGTCGTGATCCTTGTTTACACGTCACCCGATGTGCAGGCAGAAAGGATCATGAAAAGAAACGGCTACAGTTACGAAGAAGCCGGAGATCGTCTCAGTTCTCAGATGCCTGTGGATGATAAGATTCCGTTTGCCGACTTTGTCATAAACAACGAAGGAACACCGGAAGAGACCAAGGCAATTATTAACAGTGTGTGGGAAAAACTCCCTGATAAAGGGAACAATGCGAAAAATCAGGAGATGAAAAGATGATAGGAGAAAATGTGCTTACGGATTTCAGTTCAAGCGTGTCACAGCCGGAAATTGATCTTTCAACCTATGTTCACCCGCTGGCATCCGTCATAGGCAGGGTCATTCTCGGCAAGAACATAATGGTTTCACCGATGGCGTCTATTCGCGGCGACGAAGGACAGCCCCTGTTCATAGGTGATGATTCAAATGTTCAGGATGGGGTTATTATACACGCGCTTGAAACAGAGGCAAACGGGATACCTGTTGAAGAAAACCTGTACACAGTCAGTGGAGAGAAATATGCCGTTTATGTAGGAAAGAGGGTTTCGCTTGCCCACCAGGTTCAGATACATGGCCCGGCTGTGGTTCATGACGATACCTTTGTCGGAATGAAAACCCTGATCTTTAAATCCATGGTGGAAAGCGGGTGCGTTATAGAACCCGGATCTATTCTTATGGGGGTAACCGTGCCTGATCATCGCTGCGTACCGGCCGGCTCAATAATAAAGATGCAGAAAGATGCGGATAATCTCCCGGAAATCACAGAAGACTACCCGATGAAAGATATGAACAGGGGCGTCATCCACGTGAACACCGCACTGGCAAAGGGGTATCTGGCATCCACCCGGAAATGAGCCTCTTGAAAAATGGTTATCGGTTTACGGTTATCAGCTGACGAATGAAAAGACCGTGAACTGTGAACCGGCAACCGTAAACAATGATAAAAAATGAGGGCTACAGATGTCCTGCCTTCCTCATAGCATTCCTGAATGTATTATAAAAGGCTTCATTATCGGCAATACCACGCTCTATTATAGCGCCCGCACCATCAACATCATCCAGATTGATAATAAGGTTAACGCTTTTCTTAAAGGCAGCCATGTTGTCCATCGTGCAAATTCCGATACTGAGCATGACAACAAAGATATTTCTCCGGACATTCATGGGCAGCTGCCTGATATAATCGAGCACATGATTATCAACTGTACTTCCCATATCAAAACTCTCATCCACCACAATCAGCTGATACATATGAACCCGCATGTTACGCAGAGATTCCTGGATGGTCGCAGCTTCTGTAATGTAATAGCCCATCTTCTCCAGAACATTACTGACCCTTTCCCGGAAAACAGGAGAAGACTCACAGATAAGAGCTGTTTTCCCTCCCTCTTCAATAAAATTGAAAGGTTTATCAAACATATCTTGTGACTCAGTTTCCATCTCTTCAAAGGGCATTTTTTTCTTGTCCATATTAGTTTCCTCTACCATTCCATCTCAAGGTCTTTTATCGCCGTCGTATCTTCTCCCCTCGCGCTCTTGATTGAATCAATTCCGCGCCCTACTACTCCTTTCGTTGTAGCGTATGACAGGGCTGTCTTCTCAGTGATAAGCCCTTCCCTGTATAATCCTGTTATATAATCATCAAAGGTCACCATGCCAAAGGCATGTCCCGCCTTTATAATATCCTGGAATGTTTTGCCATCTGTTTCCCCATGAATAATGGTATCCCTGACCCGCAGATTGGTTTTGAGGATTTCAAAGGCGGCAATCCTTCCCCCGCCTATTCTCGGAAGAAGTTTCTGGCATATGATCCAGCGAATCGTATCAGCCAGACGCGCCCTGACCTGAGGTTCTTCATCCAGAGGGAACATGCCTGTAATGCGGTTGATTGTCTGTCCCGCAGTCATTGTGTGGAGAGAACTGAATACGAGATGCCCTGTTTCCGCGGCGCTGAGACCTATTTCCATCGTCTCTCTGTCACGCATCTCACCAACAAGTATAACCTTGGGCGCCTGCCTTAACGCGGCACGAAGTCCGCTTGCAAAGCTTACAAAGTCAACCCCAAGCTCCCGCTGATTGAAGGTCGCCATTTCATGCGAGTGTCTATACTCTACGGGATCTTCAAGGGTTATTACATGAACCGGCCGCTTTTCATTTATCTCATTTAAAATAGCAGCCAGCGATGTGGTTTTACCTGTTCCGGTCGCGCCGGCAAACAATACAAATCCGTTTTTCTCCTCTGGAATTTCTAAAAATACCTTCGGGAGGCTTAATTCCTCACAGGTTGGTATCTTGTCCTCCAGTTTTCTCAGTACGGTTGAATAATTATCACCCTGGGAAAATATATTGACCCTGAATCGCGCCCTGTCCTGCAGTACGTAGGAAATATCACAGGAACCATCTTCGACCAGATCCCGCATAAGTCTGCGATCCTTATCTATAAGATTCAGCGCGAATATCTCTGCCTGAAAAGGAGTAATCCCGGAAAGAGGAAAACCCAGGTCAACAACCTTTAATTCGCCGGAACTCTCCACCTGTGGAGGTTTTCCTACCGTGATATTCAGATCGGAGATATCTTTATGGAAATCAAGCATGTGCGTAAGGATATAGTCAATTTCCTGCTTTCTCATGGTAATTTCCCCCTTCATCAAACATCCTCGAATGAGTAATCAGAAGCATTCCTACACTTCTGTAAAGTCAGTCGGGGATGTCTTTAAAAAGCCCTTGAATTTTGTCTTGTCATTAGCCTTGATATAAGCCTCTTCAGCGCTTATCCATCCCTTTTGCAAAAGATCCATGATAGAATCATCCAGCAACTGCATTCCATATTTTTTGCCCGTCTGTATCATGGAGGGAATCTGAAAGGTCTTGGATTCCCGTATAAGATTGCGTACCGCCGGGGTGGCAATCATTATCTCAAGCGCCGCGCAACGACCCTGTTTATCCGCGCGCTTGAAAAGGACCTGGGCAAGGATAGCGCGTATGCCATCCGCCAGAGTTGATCTGATCTGCGTCTGCTCGCTGGCAGGAAATACCTCTATAAGACGGTCTACTGTCTTCGGCGCGCTTGGTGTATGGACGGTCCCGAACACGAGATGCCCGGTTGATGCCGCTTCAATGGCAAGAGAGATCGTTTCAAGATCCCTGAGTTCGCCCACCAGGATGATATCGGGATCCTCTCTAAGTGCGCCGCGGAGGGCGGAGGCAAAGGACATGGTATGCAATCCCACCTCCCTTTGATTAACAATACACCCTTTGCTCTCATGAATAAATTCGATAGGATCCTCAATAGTAATGATATGATCCTTACGTGTCCGGTTTGCCTCATCAATAATAGCTGCCAGCGTAGTTGATTTACCGCTTCCGGTCGGCCCTGTAACCAGAACAAGCCCCCTTGGGAGTGACGCTAATTTGGCGGTAACCGAGGGAAGCCCCAGTTGCATCGTTGTGAGAATCTTGCTGGGAATTTCTCTGAATACAGCCGCCACACCTACTCTCTGCTGAAAGAAATTCGCGCGATATCTTGAGAGGTTTGGAATCTCGTAGGCAAAATCCACATCACCTGTTTCCTCAAACTGCTTGATTTTATGTTCCGGCGTTATCTCATACAGCATAGCCTTCAGTTCATCGCTCTCCAGAAGTGAATATTTAACCCGTTCCATTTCACCCCTGACTCTCAAGGCAGGCTGCTGTCCGGCAACGAGATGGAGATCAGACGCACCCTGTTCATTCATCAATTTAAAAAAAGCATCTATCTTCGCCATATACACCCCTCCCACAACGAGCGTTATATATTCATATATATTATAGAAATTTAAACTATAGAAAAAGAGGGATAATTGTCAAGGAATAAGAACGAAATAAGACCACTGCGGCAAAAATGCTTTTCTTCACAAGGGAAAAGAAAATACTCTTTGCAAGACTGCCATCAGGATTGCTTTTTTTTCTTCAACGCACTTGCAATATCGAATATGGTTGCGATTTTATCCCCCGGCGGTTGATTAAAAAAGCGATCCCATTCCTCCGGTGTAAGCTTTTTCTTCAAATAGGTTTCCACGGGAAAGTATGTCTGCCAGCAGGTGATAACACGCGGGCAGGGAAGATCGCCCCTTTCCTGCATGCAGTAACCAAAGGTGACCTCTCCGCCAAGTCGGGGACATCTGATCTCTAAATCTTTATATTGTTCCATTTTATTATCATACCCAGTCCGGACAAGCCGGAACCAAAAAAACGATGTTTAATTTTGCGGGGCTGATCTATTAGCCAGTATTACCGGGAGAAATCGCATTCATTTCTCCCGGTAATCCATATCAGATTTACGGTTTCGGATATTGCCCGACTGTCTTCTCCGCCCTTTCTATCTCACTTTCAGGAAGTTCATAGTCTGTAAGCTTTCCAGAAAGAAATGCGTCATATGAGGCAAGGTCCACAAGCCCATGACCGCTCCAGTTGAAAAGGATTACCTTTTCTTTTCCTTCTTCTTTGGCACGCCTCGCTTCATCAGCGACAGCCGCGATGGCATGATGCGTTTCCGGAGCAGGAATGAAACCTTCCGTTCTCGCCCATTTTACGCCAAGATCAAAAGTCTCAAGCTGATGGTAAGCTCTGCCTTCAATGATAT
>JAGGXJ010000093.1 GCA_021163105.1 Syntrophobacterales bacterium | reverse complement strand
ACGCAGGCACTCTTCTGATCATCATCGGGATCGTGGTTCACCTTAGTGCTTTCATATTCAAGGAAAACTGGCCCATGCTGCCGGGAATTTTCACGGGCAAGATCGATCTGGAATACGCAAAGCGAAGGCATAGTATCTGGTATAATCGGGTATTCGGAAAAAAACGGTAAGATCAAAAGTCTCATAATGTTGACTCTTGCCTTAATTACTGTTAGGTTGCTTGCGTTTTATTGACAAACGGAAACCGGACATATTAGTCCGATAATAATAACGCGGAGGATGAATAACGTATGGCTACGAATCAGTGGGATAACCCGCCGGCAATGCGGATTGACCCGGAGAAAATCTACCGGATAACAATGGAAACCAACAAAGGTGTTATTGAGCTGGAACTGTACGCCCAGCATGCACCCAAAACTGTTAACAACTTTGTCTTTCTGGCACGGGAAGGATTTTACGATGGAGTTACGTTTCACCGGGTGATCAGTGATTTTATGGTCCAGGGGGGAGATCCAACCGGTACCGGACGAGGAGGGCCGGGCTATCAGTTTGAAGACGAATTCAAAGACAATGCGCTTAAACATGAGAGCCATGTGATCTCGATGGCGAACGCGGGGCCGAACACAAACGGAAGCCAGTTCTTCATCACCCATTCACCTCAACCACATCTGGACGGACATCACACGGTCTTTGGAAAGGTGGTAGCAGGTGGAGATGTTGTGAACGCGATCCGGCAGGGAGATAAAATGGAACGTGTAGAAATACTGGAAAGCCATTAACCCCGATGGAAGAAACAGGCGGTGGGTGATGGGCCAGAACGTTGAACGTTAAGCCCCTCCCCCGTCTGCCGTTTTATTAAAGACTATTTCACCATTCTCATCCATATCGGCTATTATATTGTCACCTTCTACAATATCCCCTTCCAGTATCTTTGTGGCAAGGCTGTCTTCTATAATCCTCTGAAGTGCTCTTTTCAGGGGTCTCGCGCCATACACCGGGCTGTAGCCTTCTTCCGATATGTATTCCCTGACTTTGTCCGTCAGATCAAGATGGATTTTCCTGGCTTGGAGCCTCTTCTGTATCAACCTGATCTGAATACTGATTATCTTACTGATATCGCTGATGGTAAGGGTTTTGAAATTAATTATATCATCAACCCTGTTCAGAAACTCCGGTCTGAAGGTCTCCCTCAACGCATCCATGGTTTTTTGCTCTCTTTCTTCTTCTCCCAATGACAGATCCTGCATCCACTGGCTGCCTATATTAGATGTCATGATGATTATCGTGTTTCTGAAATCAACCGTCCGGCCATGTCCATCTGTAAGTCTTCCATCATCGAGTATCTGGAGAAATATATTGAACACATCCTGATGCGCTTTTTCTATCTCGTCGAACAGTATTACCGAATATGACTTTCTCCTGACGGCCTCGGTAAGGTATCCTCCTTCATCATATCCCACATACCCGGGAGGAGCTCCTATCAATCTGGAAACAGAGTGTTTTTCCATAAACTCGGACATATCTACTCTGATCATCGCCCGTTCACTATCAAACATGAATTCCGCGAGAGCCTTGGCCAGCTCGGTTTTCCCCACTCCGGTCGGCCCCATGAAAATAAACGATCCGACCGGTCTGTCGGGGTCCTGCAATCCGGATCTGGCCCTTCTCAGAGCATTGGAAATATTATGAACAGCCTCATCCTGACCGACGACTCTTTGTTTCAACCGTTCTTCCATGTGGATCAGTTTTTCCACATCACTTTCCATCATCCGAGTCACTGGAATTCCTGTCCAGTTTGCTACAACTGCCGCGACATCCTCTTCATCAACCTCTTCTTTCAACGTCTTTTTGTCCTTCTGAAGGTTCTCAAGCCTCGCCGTTTTATCCTTCAGCTCACCGTTCAGCTTTACCAGTGTGCCGTAGCGAATTTCTGCCGCCTTTGCCAGGTCACCTTCTCTCTGGGCGTTTTGTTCCGACGTTTTATATTCCTCAATCCTTTCTTTGATCGACTGGATTTCTCCAATAGCCTTCTTTTCAGCAGCCCAGTGTTTCTTCATTTCATCCCTGGACTTTCTCAATTGTTCCAGTTCTTTTTCTATGCCGTCGGATCGATTTTTCGATGTTTTGTCGGTTTCTTTTTTCAGAGATTCCTTTTCGATCTCAAGCTGCATAATCTTTCTTTCCACCACATCTATCTCAGAGGGGAGACTGTCCAGTTCAATCCTGAGGCAGGAAGCCGATTCATCTATCAGGTCCACCGCCTTGTCGGGTAGAAACCGGTCGCTTATATAGCGGTTTGAAAGTGTGGCAGCGGCAATAAGGGCTGAATCCTTAATCCTTACCCCGTGGTGTACTTCATATCTCTCCTTCAGACCCCTGAGTATGGCAATGGTATCTTCCACCGTGGGTTCTGCTACAATGATCGGTTGAAATCTTCTCTCAAGCGCAGCGTCTTTTTCAATATATTTTCTGTATTCATTCAGGGTAGTAGCGCCTATACAGTGCAACTCACCCCTTGCGAGGGCGGGCTTCAGCATGTTGGAGGCATCGACGACGCCTTCAGCGGCGCCCGCTCCAACCATTGTATGCAGTTCATCAATGAACAGGATTATCTCTCCACTGGTTTCCGTCACTTCCTTAAGCACGGCCTTCAGACGGTCTTCAAACTCACCTCTGTATTTAGCTCCGGCCACCAGAGAACTTATATCCAGACCGACTACTCTTTTGCTTTTCAGGTTATCAGGCACGTCACCGTCGACTATCCTCTGGGCAAGTCCTTCTGCAATCGCTGTTTTACCGACACCTGGCTCACCGATAAGCACGGGGTTATTCTTTGTCCTTCGTGAGAGCACCTGCATTATTCTTCGTACCTCATCATCCCTTCCTATTACCGGATCGAATTTCCCCTGCAACGCCAGTTCATTGAAATCCCTGGAGAAACGTTTAAGGGCCTGGTATTTGTCCTCCGGATTCGGATCGGTAATCCTCTGGTTACCCCTTATATCTACCAGTACCTTCAGGATATTATCTCTGGTCACGCCACTGTCCTGAAGCACCTTTCCGGCAGACCCTGTCTTATCATCAGCAATCGAAACCAGAACATGTTCGACACTTACGTACTCGTCTCTCAACCTCGCTGCCTCGGTAAGGGCCTTGTCCAATACATCTTTCAATCTTGTGGTTATGTAACTTTGGCCAACGCCCGAGATCTTCGGAAGACCATCAAGAATTTTCTCAATTTTAGTCTCAATCTGTTTCTGTTCACTACCAAGTTTCTTCAATATCTCAGATACAGTTCCCTCAGACTGCTTTATAAGAGCCAGAAGCATATGTTCAACATCAATCCCCTGATGACCACTGCTGTTTGCCAGTCCTTCGGCATCCTGAAGAGCTTCCTGGAGTTTTAAAGTAAATTTGTCAAACCTCATAATTATTTATCCCACTCCTTTCTCGATATCGACAAAGACCTTCCCTTTATTGAAAATTCGCACGGTACCCGTGGACTCCGAAATGGCAATCGCAATCGCATCGGTGACACTTGTGATACCTGCCGCGGCTATATGCCTGCTGCCCAGTCCCTGGGGAAAATCCTTGCTTTCCAGAGCAGCGCTGAGATGTCTTCCCGCAGTCACAAGCACACCATCCCCCCTTATCACAAACGCGCCATCCAGAGCGGAAAATTCCTTAATGGTATCTCTCAGATCATGATCAAGAATGTTTTTATCCTCGTCCTTGTATCCCATAAACGGGTTGATTATCATCTGCCTGGACAACTCAAGCACTTTCTCATGATCTCCAAGGACAAAGATGGTGCCTATCGGACGCCCTTCCCTCCCCTGAGCGGCAAGCTCCAGAGTAATATTCAACACCGTTTCGAATACTTCAGGTTGAATGTCCTTAAAAATATCCGACACATCTTCTGATACAAGGATCTCAAATTCTCTGCCCACATCAATAACAAATATACTGTCTATATATCCAAATTTCGGAATACCTGTAAGGCATACCAGCTTATCGCCCTTTTTGAATACTCCGGTGGCAAGTCCTTTTGTTATGACAATCTTTATCTGACCCAGACGCGTTACATTCACATTGGGAATATTGATAATATTTTGAAAAAGCTTTGCCTTATACGGAATGCTGTCGCTGCCTCTGGTTATCAGAATAGTGTCGAAGCAGGTTTTGTTATCCTTCCGCGTAAGGAGGTCCTGTGCCACTTCACTATACAACAGAAGAGCCTTCGCGTTTATTTCTTCCGCAAATCTGCACGCAAATTCCATAATCGATTCGTTCTGAGAATTCATAGGAACCTCCCTTTTTTACTGTCTTATTCATAAGATAAACATAAATCGGACGAATGTCAAGCCGGGGAAAATGGTTGTTAAAGTGTCAAAAAATCTTGACTATTGAGAAAAATATATTTATAGTTATTTGCTGAACAACTATAATAATTTTTCGAGGGATTAAAAATGAACCTGCCTGCAGTAACCGATTCCGTGGACATTTACATAGCGGAGATAAACCGTTTTCCCCTCCTGAAAGCTGAGGAAGAATTCAAACTGGCGGTGAAATTTATAAAACATAATGACATGCAGGCGGCCGAAAAGCTGATCACCTCGAATCTGCGGTTTGTGGTCAAAGTCGCCCACGAATACAAGAATTACAGGGTAAAGCTCATAGATCTGATCCAGGAGGGCAATATCGGACTTATGCATGCCGTGAAAAAGTTCGATCCTTACAAAGGATACAGACTCATATCTTACGCTGTCTGGTGGATAAGGGCGTATATGCAGAACTTTGTCATAAAGTCATGGAGTCTCGTCAAGATAGGCACTACCCAGGCGCAGAGAAAGCTGTTTTTCAAATTGAACCAGGCTAAAAAAAAGCTGCATGCTATCTCGCAGAAAAACCCGGAGTTCAAAGAAATCGCGGAGATGCTTAATGTCAAGGAACAAGAAATAGAGGAAATGGAACTTCGTCTTAACAACCGCGATGTCTCACTCAATGCCGCAATAGATGACGAGGGGGAATCAACCTATATCGACCATCTGGTATACAAAGGTAAGAGCCAGGAGGACGCGCTCATAAAGAAGGAAGAGATGTCTCTGGTGAAGAAAAACATAGCGGGCGCTCTGGAGAAACTCAATGAGAGAGAAGATTACATCATAAGATACAGGACAATGTCCGATGATCCTGAAACCCTTCAGGAAATAGGCAACAGGTTCCACATAACAAGGGAACGAGCAAGGCAGATTGAAAAAGAAGCCCTGAAAAAACTGAGGGTGGCAATACCCTGCCTGACTGATGAACCCAAACTTATCACAAATTAGTGTTTATCCGGAATTGGATACCTGATAGTGTCGTCATTTCATTAAAACTCGTCGCGGTCGTAGGCTAAATCCTCGAAACATGTGTACTCTTTCAGAAAAGCGGTATTGGCCACGCCAGTGGGACCATTTCTCTGCTTCCCTATGATTATCTCCGCTTTGCCCTTCTCCGGATTGTCTTCCGACTTGTTGTATACCTCATCCCTGTATATGAACATTATTACATCGGCATCCTGCTCGATTGCACCCGATTCCCTCAGATCGGAAAGCTGCGGACGCTTATCTGTCCTTGATTCAACTTGCCGGTTCAACTGTGACAGTGCCACGACAGGAATGTTCAATTCCTTGGCCAGAGATTTGAGCGAGCGGCTTATCTCGGATATTTCCTGTTCTCTCGGTACAGAAGCATCTCTGCCACGCATCAGCTGAATATAATCAAGAATAATCAGATCCAGCCCCGATTCCGCCTTTAATCTTCTCGCTTTTGCCTTTATTTCGAGAACAGATATCGCGGGTGTATCATCTATAAAAATAGGCGCCTCTGAAAGTCTGCCCGCTGCGGCAGTCAGCTTTGGCCAATCCATATCACCGATAAATCCCCTTCTTATACGCTGTGAATCCACTTTCCCGTCCGAAGAAAGCATGCGAAGTGCAAGTTGTTCTTTTGACATCTCCAGGGAAAATACCGCAACAGGCACACCGCCCTCAATTGCCGCATGTTGCGCGATGTTTATGGCAAAGGCTGTTTTCCCCATACTGGGGCGCCCCGCCACTACTATCAGATCGGATTTCTGTAGTCCTGATGTAATCTCATCAACCTTTTGAAACCCCGTGGGAATACCTGTGATAAGTGTCTTTTTTTCATAAAGTTTTTCTATGTTTTTGAAAGTATCCTTTACTATCTCTCTTATGGGAGAAAAAGCGGGTCTTATCTTGTTTTCCGATATCTCGAACACCGCGTGTTCCGCTTCGTCAAGAACAGAGTCTATATCAGAACCCGCATCATAACTTTTATTCAATATATCGGTCGCGGCACCTATCAAACCACGTAATATGGCTTTTTCCTTAACTATTTTCGAATAGTAGGCTATGTTCGCCGCAGAGGGCACACCATCGACAAGAGATGTCAGATATACCTCTCCTCCCACACCTTCAAGATGTCCACTGCCACGCAATATATTACTCAGAGTAATAAGATCGCTTGGTTCATTTTTCTCGTACAGCTCAAGGATTGCCGAAAATATCTTTCTATGGGCCTCACTGTAGAAATCACCCATATTCAATATTTCCAGAACATTGTTCAGAGCATTATTGTCCAGCAGGATGCCGCCAAGGACTGATTGCTCTGCATCCAGATTTTGCGGGGGAACTTTGTGAAGTGAATAATCTACATCCTTCATTCCTATACCTGTACCTCACCGGCAACGACAACCTTGATATCGGCAGATATCCCGGAGTGTAATTTTATCTTAACGGAAAATTCTCCAAGACTTTTTATGGGCTCTTCAAGGACAATGTCTCTCTTGTCAATTTCTATTCCCTGTTCACGCAGGGCATCGCCTATATCTTTCGTGGTAACAGAGCCGAACAATTTGTTCTGCTGTCCCACCTTTCTGAATATATTACAGGTTACGCCCTCAAGTCGCGCGGCCACGGACTGTGCTGCTTCTTTTTCCTTTGTAGTCTTTTTAGCCGCGACCTCTATTTCACTCTTCAGAGCTTTCATATTTTTGTTGCTGGCCTCTATCCCCAGCCCCCTGGGAATCAGGAAATTTCTGGCATAGCCATCAGAAACATTCACAAGGTCCCCTGTTTTTCCTACAGACTCAACATCCTTTTTTAAAATAATTTTCATAAGAACTCCTCCAATCCGAAACTTGATGGCTTTGTATCTTGAACTTTGAAAGGCACCCGGTCAGTCCAACCTCTTGCCAAGTTTTCTGAAATCGGCCCAGGTATCAATCAGGCCCAATCCGGCAACTATAAAAATCAGGAACTGCTGAACAAAAATTAAGAAATATCCGAGAGCTCTGAAGATGACAGGCACGTTTTTTCTCTTAAAGAAAAAATCTATTATCGCCAGACCCTGTAACATGTATATAAAAAGGAGAACAACCGTTATGTTCAACCCCAGAATGCGAAAGCCTTCAGAGGGAATCAGGATAAAACCGCCCGCGATTACAACAAGCCAGACCGTTTTATCAAGAGTCTTCCAGAGGGATAAGTCACCAAAATCAGGGTACCACATTCCCCTCTTTCCAAACAACCATTTTCCCCCGAGAATATTCAGCCATACGAAAAAAGCGGCACCCACAAGAATAAGGGAAGGCAACAAACCGGTAAAAACGCGTGCTATCCGGTCGGAGTTTTCCTTCATGAGTTCGATATATTGCGTGGAAACACCCGTGCGGGAATACAAATCTATGTTTTCCTGTACTATTGTGAACATATGGGTCCCGATTATGCCCCATGGTGTTTTTCCGGAAATCAGGCTCAGATAAAGAAGGATGGCAAAACTTAGAACCAGAAGGATGCCGACAGAATAGGCAACGGTCTTTTCTATGGACCAATTCCTCCTCAACACCTCCGAAAGGACAAGCCCGATAGATCCTAAGAAGAAAAGGTATACAACACCTGCTTGAAAACCCAGTGCCCGCAGTGTGATTATTGTAATCGTCAGAGACAGGACAAAAACCAGAAGACCGTGTAATCTGCCCAACTTGGAATAATAGTATAATATCGGCACCGGGACAAACACCGCGCCAAGTGCACCAAGCACCGAATTCACGGCTACCGCAATGAAAACAATGGAGATGACCGCAACAGCAAGGAAAAAGTCTTTATAGGGGGCACTTCCCCCCGATAGACCAGACATACCCCACCTGTCAGCTTAACCCCGATAAACGGGATAAGTGCGTTAACGAAATTATTTTCTGCCAAAAACCGCAGAAAATAATTTCTAACTTACTAAAAGATTGAGAGATGCCTGCTTAACCAGCAGACATCTCAAAGTTTACTGGAGATGAACCTGGATAAAATTAATTGGCAGTTACATAAGGTAACAAAGCCAGTGTCCTGGCCCTTTTGATTGCCACTGCTAACGCTCTCTGATGCTTGGCACAGGTCCCGGTAATTCTTCTCGGCATAATCTTGCCTCTTTCTGTCAGAAAGCCTCTCAAAACAGCCGGATTCTTATAATCAATCTTTATGTCTGAATCCACACAAAACCTGCAGACCTTCCTTTTGTGAAAAAACCTTGGTCTGGGTCTGCTGGGACGCTTCGCACGATCATTCGCTGTATATGCCATTTCTTATTCCTCCTCTGCCTTTTTCTCATCTGTCTCAACAGATGGGGTTTCCTGCACAACCTCTTTGTCGTCCGTTTCAACCTCTTTACTGTCCGGTTCTTCAGCAACGACCTCAGAAACAACAGGCTCGGGAACGAGCTCCTCTTTTTCCTGTTCTTCTTTTTCCTGTTCTTCTTTTTCCTGCTCTTCTTTTCTCTGTTCTTCTTTTCTCTGTTCCTCTTTTTTACGCTCTTCTTCCTTCTTCAGAGTGTCCGCTATCTCGCGTTCAATCTCTTCTAGATTAACCTTGTCACTCAGTTTCACGGTCTGGAATCTCAGCACATTGTCATCAATCTTAAATTTTCTCTCTATCTCGATGACAACCTTGTGTTGGGCAACAAAATCAATCCGCACATAAACACCATCCTGCATTTTCTCAATAGGATAAGCCAGTCTCCGTTTACCCCAGTTCTCAACCTTGATTGTCTTACCATCCAGACTCACAATAACCCCGGCATAACGGTCAATCAGGCTGTTCATCTCGTCTGACTGCAAATCAGACCGCACAATGAATATCGTTTCGTACCTTCTCAACATAAATCCTCCTCGCGGCTCTATAGCCCGAATTCCTGATCCGGGCAAGGAGTCCTCTTTTGTATTCAGTTTCCATTCTCCTGAAAAATCCATCTCTGAATAGACACTGTTAAGGAAAGCGCTTTTTCTATAGTATCCTTCCGTAGAAATCAAGCTATTTCTCGTATTATCAGCACCTGTCTCATATTTTTTGTATATTTGGAGAAAACCCGACAAGAACAGCCCCGCCTGAAGCTATATCTGATTTCTGGAGATACTTTCCTCTTTGCCTTTCCTCCCGATATATGTTAGTAATTTCTGCTTGAATTTATGGGAGATAATCTGCAATGGCAAAGATAACATCGGTAAGAGGATTTCGCGATATACTACCGGATGAGACACCGAAATGGCAGCATATCGAAGAAAAGATACGCGAGATATTCTTTAATTTCGGTATTCAGGAGATAAGAATTCCAGTACTGGAAAAAACCGAACTTTTCAAAAAGGGTATCGGCGAAGCAACCGATATAGTCGAAAAGGAGATGTACACATTTCTTGACCGCGGAAATGAATATCTCACAATGCGCCCGGAGGCAACCGCTTCCGTTATCCGCGCGTATATAGAGCATCACATATATGAAAAGGACCCCGTGGCAAAACTCTTCACCATAGGGCCCATGTTCAGGCGTGAAAGACCGCAGAAGGGACGATTCAGGCAGTTTCACCAGATAAATGTCGAGTTTCTGGGACAGGAAGATCCCCGCACAGACGCGGAACTTATGTCAATGTTGATGCATCTTCTGGGTGAAGTCGGCCTTGACAATCTGAAACTTGAAATTAATTCTCTGGGATGTGACAAGTGCCGCCCGGCGTTTCGGGAAAAGGTAACCGGTTTTCTGAAAGATAAGAAAGAGAATCTATGCGAGGATTGCCGCAGACGGCTCGTTACAAACCCTTTGAGGATATTTGACTGCAAAAATGAATCCTGCCGGAAGATTATATCCGGAGCCCCGGTAACCCTGGATTTCATTTGCGATGAATGCAAAACGCATTTTGAAAGGTTGAAGGAATATCTCGGAACTTTACATGTTCCATTTGTAATAAATACGAAGATGGTGCGGGGCCTTGATTACTATACCCGAACCGCCTTTGAGATCACCACACAGTCGTTGAGAGCTCAAAATGCTGTTACCGGCGGCGGAAGATACGATGGTCTCGTGCAGATGCTGGGTGGCCCTGATATATCGGGGATAGGATTCGCGATAGGATTCGACCGTCTTATCTCAATGATACCCGATACCGACGGGCAAGACACCGGGAACCCGAACATCTTCATCGCGGCCCTCGGAAATAAGGCCCAAAACTTCGCGTTCTCCCTCTGTAATACACTCAGGCTTGCCGGTATCAGGGCGGAAATGGACTTTTCAAACAGGAGCCTCAAGAGCCAGATGAAACGATCGAACAAACTGAACTGCTCTCATACGCTGATAATAGGCGAAAAGGAAATGGAAGAAGGCGCGGCCCAGATCAGAAACATGGGAGATGGAACCCAAGAGTCCGTGGACATAAATGACACCGGCAGCATTGTAGAACAGCTTACAGTTAAGGGCAACTCACAGTCAAACTGGTAACTGTAAACCGTAAACCGTAAACCGTGAACCATCTTATCAGGAAAGGATCTACAGCTTGTCTGAATTTATAACCGAAGATAAACGAACTCATTATTGCGGCAACATCAGGGCCGGGCACGCCGGTGAGGATGTTGTGCTTATGGGGTGGGTTCACAGGAGGAGAGACCTCGGAGGGTTGATCTTTATAGACCTGAGAGACAGAGAGGGAATTGTACAGATCGTTCTTGATCCCGAAAAGAAACCACAGGCGCACGCGCTTGCGCATGATATACGAAGCGAATTCGTTCTGGCAATAAAGGGCCGGGTAAATCTCCGCCCCGCCGACATGATCAATCCTTCACTGAAAACCGGGGAGGTCGAGGTTGTAATTGATGAACTTGAGATACTCAATGAATCCGACACACCGCCCTTCGTCCTCGACGGCGAGACCGATGTGTCCGAAAACCTGTTGCTCAAATACCGGTATCTGGACCTGAGGCGCAAAGGCATACAGCAAAACATCATATTGAGAAGCAAAGTTACTGCCGAAACAAGAACTTATCTCCAGAGAGAAGGTTTTATTGATGTTGAAACACCTTTTCTAACAAAGAGCACACCCGAAGGGGCGCGTGACTACCTCGTTCCGAGCAGGGTAAGTCCGGGAGCCTTCTACGCCCTTCCCCAATCCCCACAGCTCTTCAAACAATTGCTGATGGTGTCCGGTTTCGACAAATACTATCAGATAGTAAAATGTTTCCGCGATGAAGATATGAGAGCGGACCGCCAGCCTGAGTTCACCCAGATAGACATGGAGATGTCCTTCATATCGGAGAGCGATATCATCAATACTGCTGAAGGTATGATGGCGCACATCTTCAAGGCATGTCTCGACAGAGATATGCGGGTTCCATTTCCCAGGCTTACCTATAGAGAGGCGATCGACAGATATGGAAGGGACAATCCCGACACACGTTTCTCCCTCGAGATCGAAGACCTGACGGATATTGCCGGGAGATCGGGGTTTCGCGTCTTTTCCGAGGTTGTAAAGAACGGAGGCATGGTAAAGGCCCTGCTCCTGACGGATGGAAAAACCCTCTCACGGAAAGATCTTGACGCCCTTGGAGATTTTGTGGGTCAATATGGCGCGAAAGGGCTCGCCTGGGTAAGAGTGAACAAAGACGGGTGGACCGGCTCCATAGAAAAGTTCTTCGATCAGGGAAACATAAAGAGCATAAATGAAAAAATGGGTGCACAGCCGGGATCTCTGCTGCTTTTTGTTGCCGACACTAAAGATGTGGTGAATGACGCCCTCGGCGCCCTGAGGATACATCTCGCGGAAAAGCTGGAACTGATCGACAGGGAAACTTTAGCCTTTACCTGGATTACTGAATTTCCAATGTTTGAATACAGCAAGACAGAAGAACGATACATGGCAACCCATCACCCTTTCACCTCGCCGGTGACGCAGGACATACCCTTGCTCGAAACCAACCCCGGCAAAGTGCGGGCCAGGGCCTACGACCTCGTCCTGAACGGTTCCGAGATAGGCGGAGGAAGCATTCGTATCCACAAATCGGACGTCCAGTCAATGGTCTTCAAGACCCTTGGATTGGGTGAAGATGAGGCGAGAACAAAATTCGGCTTTCTCCTGGACGCGCTAAAGTATGGCACACCTCCTCACGGCGGCATAGCATTCGGCCTTGACCGCATGGTAATGATAATGGCAGGGGCGGAATCCATAAGAGATGTAATAGCATTTCCGAAAACCCTGAAAGCGACATGCCTTTTGACCGACGCACCATCGAAGGTTAGCGCTGAGCAGCTTGCCGATCTGTCACTGAAAACGATATAAAGAGTCGTGAATTCGAGCAGATAAACGGGATTGTGGGTTTCAGGGCGGCCTTTAATGCTTGACAAAAGTTTCGAATATTAATACAATTAGTTTTCATGTTGATTGTGTGTAACGTGTGGCACAATTTTATACAATAAAAAAAGGGGAGGGCGTGAACATGAAAAGAGGCATATTGTCAATATCTATCCTCGTTTCGGTGGGCCTTGTTTTCTTT
>JAGGXJ010000090.1 GCA_021163105.1 Syntrophobacterales bacterium | reverse complement strand
TCCAACCCCTGAGCGCGATGGAACTTTACAGAACTATTGAGGGTGAGATGACCCCTGACAATGTCAGATCCATAATCGGGTCACACGCCGGAGAAGAGATTGATGGAGACATGGCCATAAAGGTGACCGGAACCGAAACCGTTATTTCAGCTTTTGTGCCTGAAGATGTCTACATGCAGGAAAGCCTGGGCGCCGTTGACTGGGGCTCCGGCACCAGTCCACTGCAGACCCTGTGGAGCCAATCGGCCCATAAGCTCAGGTATGATCTCCAGACCAAGATCCGCTTTACAGATGTGGAGGACGATCTTTCAGAGCCTGTTCCGCTGAATCATCCGGGAAATTACATGCCGGGGGTGTCTTTCAGGGTTAGACAGATTTCCGGCGACAGTGGATATTCTTACTACGGTCTCTCCATCATGAGAGGCATAAAGGGCTTAACAGATCATACCATAGGGTCTGGATGCAATCAGGAAACTTATTACACTGAAAACGATGATATTCCCGACACCTTGTATGATGACCATGGCTCGACAACCGCTGCGGATTCTATCGAGTGTGAGGGTTTCACCGAAAAACACTGGAACGATACCCCTCCACTTGACGGAATTCCTTATCTCATACTGTGGCAGAAAGATGCCAGAGGTTCAGAAGGAGGGTGTGGCTCTTCTTATTCTCCCTGGGAACGGATGGCATATGCGCCCCTGGTGGATTATGAAGTGGTAGATGTATACTATGAGACCGTTGAAGTTGAAGACGACGATGAGGTCGAGGTAGTTTATGAAGGAAGCGGGGGGACGCCGATATCAGTCTGGAAACTCACTGATAAATACAACCTCTTCAAAACTTATGAGGTAGAGGGTGTTGATGTGCTTGGGCTTCCCGGGGCGGAAGTGGTGAGGGACCCGGCTACGGTAACCGAAGAGGATCCTATAGGAAAACCGGTTGCCGGAGGGGAACACGGTCCTGTTGGCTACATCAGGCCTCCCCTCACCACGAATCAGACGGACAAGGCGCTTTATAACTATCGAATATATCCCAAGGAATGGATTACCATCATGCTGAACATCTACGAGTTCGTGTCCAACTGTAATCCTGATAATCCTGAGCAAAGAGTGAATGCCATAATCGCCTTTTTCGCGAGTCCCGGCGACAACGTCGGGACATCTTTCGGTAATACCTCTTCGACTGATCTGGACAGAAAGAAGCTGGACAGAGGCACCATCAAGTGGCCCGATCAAGGCGATTATTTTACCCAGGTTGTCTGGGGAAGAGGGCTTGCTGATGAAGAGGAGGCCTATACCAGCAAAACGGTTACGCACTCCATCTTTGGGTGCGGGGCGATTACTCACAAGCTGGTGGAAATCGGTTATGACGGCACAGGTAACCCGACTGTGGTATATTCGCCAACATTTACGACGGAAGACTATAATTTCGACACACAGGACATCCCGGAGTTCGGCGCACACACCCTCGGTATCAGCGCAAATGCCGATGATAATCCGGCCCAGTGGGAAACCGCCTATTTTGACGACTTTGCCTGGAGATTTATTCAGGGAATAGGGGGTACGGTGGCATTTCCGGGAATAACGGCCCAGTAGGTAATCGTAAACCATTTTCCGTTTCTGGCGGATAAAAAGGGGTCCCGGTCCGGCCGGGACTTTTTTTGTACTAAGTCGGCAAGCAATCTGTATAACATATTTATTCTTGATTCCTAAGGGAGTTTTTGTGTGCTCAAGTTTGTCCTTCAGCGGTATCTTTTCGATTACCACCAGGTTCTCTCGATCGTAAACGCGGTTTACTATTTTTTTATCCTGCTCGGCATCTTTACCGCCCTTTTTTTCTTTTACAGAAGAATGTTGCAGGCGGACTATCCAAAGCGAAAGGTTGACTCTTTCGTCCTTATGATGGCCCTCTTCTTTTTCCCCCTCGGTTATATAAGCAGCAGGGCCGGGGGCATTCTGCACTATCCCTTGAAAAGCTGGAGTCTGGAACTGCTTTACAATCAGATCACCTCCGGCACCCTTCACACCTTCCACGCCTGCTTGATCCTGCCTGTAGCCTTTTTTCTCCTTCTGACAGTTGTTTTCAGGTTTGCTGAAATGCGCGTCGTTGACATGGCTTTTATGCACGTGCCACTGGCGCACGCGATCGGCAGGCTGGGTTGTTTATCCGCCGGCTGCTGCTGGGGAAAGACTCTCAGCTTCACTCTCTTTGGCACCCATTTCTCCTTTACAAATCCCGTTCCCCTTTACGCAAGCCTGGCCAATTTGGCCATATTTTTTGTCTTAAGCCGGGTTTACAACCGGATTTACATCGGTGGCACTGTTCAGCAAACGGCACCCGGCGCCTTGTCTGATCAGACAGGTCCTTTCATACGGATTCGCGAGCGGCTCGCGCGACCTCTTGGTTTTATACAAAACAAGGGTGGAATAGTAGGGGGATACCTGGTTCTGTATGGTATTGTCAGGTTCCTTATGGAATTTATCAGAACTAACAGGATAGAGGCGTTCGGTCTCACCCAGCCTCAGCTTGTCATGCTCGTTTTTATAATGACGGGCGCTTTTATTCTTCTGCTCACACAAAAAAACCCGCGATATTCGGTGCCTTCTTCGGAAGTCCCTTTAGAACCGCTATTATCCGAAAGCAAAATGGAGCATAAACCCCGTAATTTATTGTTGGGATCGCGGACAAACCGGTATCTTCCACTGGTTTCATATCTGGTCTGCATGTTTGTTTTCATGGGTGCTGTCTTGTATCTGGTCAGCCACGGTTATGTCAGGTGGCCATTTACCCGTTCCGCCAGGTTGGTAACGATGTATGCCGGCATAATAACTTACATGCCACTGTTTGTCCTGGCCTGGCTGTCCCTTTTGTGGCTCAAATGGGCAAGGATTCCATTTGTGAGACAGTTTGCTTGGAAAAAATTTTCAAATGTATTTTTTGTAGGAATTGTCATCAGTGCCTGGTACTCCATGTATTTGTTCATAAGAAATCCCGCAGATGTTTCAAGGATGGCCGCCTGGCTGCCCGTTATCATTCTCAGCCTGCTGAACGCGTTCAGTGAGGAGATTTTCTACAGACTTACCCTTTTTGAACTTCTCAGAAAGCTTATCAGATCGGCGCTTTTTGTTAATGTCATTCAAAGCGCGGTCTACGCTCTTCCGCATTATTTTATAGGCGGCCTGCAATTTGCATCGTTTGCCTTTTTATATGGAATGTTTCTGGGGTTGATCAAGGAAAAAAACGAAAGCATCATTCCATGCGTAGTGTGCCATTTCATCATAGACCTCGGTAACATCGGAGTTCCTCTGCTATTAAGGCCTGCAATCTATTTCTAGGCTGGTAACTTGTTAAAAAGCTTCGCTATGCCGACGCATCGACATTATAATTGGAAGTAACTTGCATTAATTTGTCATTTCGAACGAATGTGAGAAATCTTAGATTTCTCGTCGTTTCACTCTTCGCAATGGTAGATGTAAAGACCACTTCTTTGCCTTTTGACGTGCAAGTTGCTTGAAAGTTAAATCCACTTATGTAGCGTGGGGTATAACTATCCCCAAAAACTGGACAGAGCAATAAGGTGCATGCTAGCCTGCAAAAACATTGAGGAGGCAAGGCGAAATGCACAATCTGCGGAAGCGACATGATGCAGCATTCAAAGC
>JAGGXJ010000092.1 GCA_021163105.1 Syntrophobacterales bacterium | reverse complement strand
ATCTTTCTGGACTATTTCAAAAGGCTCCATTTCATGTTTGAAGAAACCACGTTCCCAGGCTTTGCCATAATTGTTGTGACTTGCGTACGCGAACTCGTCCTGTTCCTCCCTCGACACATCATATTCAACGGCTACATTCCCGGAGTCAACGGCAACCGGAGCATAATCCTTATATCCAAGGGGAATGATAGGATCCTCTACAAGGAATGATGTGTGCCGTCTGCCTTCCCACCTTATTCCACGCATTAAGAACGGAATCGTGCTGAAACTTGTTGAACCACCGGCCATTACAATCTCGGCTTCCCCAAGCTGAATACTCCTGGCACCATATTTTGCAGCATCCATCGCAGAAATGCATGCCTGATCGAAGGTTACCGACGGTCTTTCGGGAGGAATCCCGGCCTTGAGCATGGTTTGTCGAGCTACTACCGGTGTGTATGGATCTTTTGTACTACTCGTATCACCGTTACCCCACCAGACTTCATCAATTAATTCAGGGGCCAGGTTTATTCTCTTCATACTATTCTCCATAGCAACGGCGCCCAGATCAAAGATGTCAATATCCTTCAATGATCCACCGAAACGTCCAAAGGGTGTTCTTACTGCACTTACGCAAACCAGATCATCCTTACTTTTCTGAAAACTCATCTTCTCGACTCCTTTTAGCAGAGCAAGCTAAATCTAATATTCATAGAACCCTCGACCGGTCTTTCGTCCCAGCAAACCGGCTAATACCCGTTTTTTCAACAGGGGGTGTGGTCTATAGGCTTCACCAAGATCGCGCATCATCGTCTCCATGCCGTGTTTCGCAATATCAGCACCAGCAAGATCCAGTAACCGACAAGGTCCCATCGGGTGGCCTAAACATAACGTGCAAGCCTTATCGATTTCTTCCGGTTTATTCCCCTCCTGAATTAATTTCATAACTTCGTTAAAGAGAACATCAACCAGCCTGCTGACTATGAATCCCGCATAGTCAACGGCCATAATAGACTCTTTTCCCAGATCCTTTACAAATGCCAGAACGGCTTCCATTGTTTCATCAGACGTCAGCTCTCCCCGAATAACCTCAACACCTTTCATGAGAGGCACAGGATTCATAAAGTGGATTCCTATGATTTTATCTCCACGATTAGTAACGCTGGCAATTTCCGTGATGGGAAGGGCTGAGGTATTGGTACCCAGGATAGCCTCTTTTTTGCATAATTCCGCTAAGTCCCTAAACATATTGTGCTTTAGCTCAAGGTTCTCAAAAACAGCCTCGATAACAAGATCCGCATCTTTACAGGCATCTTCCAGAACGGTAGTAAACTGTATGCGGTCAAGCACGGCATCCATATCCGCTTTTGCCATTTTCTCTTTGCTTACCATTTTGCTCAAGTTCTTCTCAATGGACATCTTCGCTCTCTCGAGAGCATCACCATAAACATCCTGCAGAACCACATTGTACCCGGCTATAGCGCTTACCTGGGCTATGCCGCCGCCCATAGCACCGGCCCCGATCACTCCTACGTTGCTCAATTCCATAGCTGATTTCCTTTTCTTTTTATTTGTCTTTGAAGTCAGGTTTACGTTTTTCGACAAAAGCCAACATACCCTCATTATGATCCTCTGTTCCAAAACAGTTGGCGAAACACTCAATCTCAAGCTGCAATGCCCTGTCCAAGTCAAGGTTGAAACCACAATTGAACGCTTCCTTGGCCAGCATCAGTATGGGAAGTGACTTGCCGGAAATCTTAGATGCCAATCCCGTAACTTCTTCAATAATTTCGTCCGGAGGCACAACCTTGTTAACCAGACCCCATTCACAGGCACATTCAGCATCAATTATTCTTCCCGAGTAGACTAATTCCTTAGCTCTACCTATTCCGATCAACCGGGCAAGCCTCTGCGTGCCGCCACCCCCGGGGATTATCCCTAGATTGATTTCCGGTTGACCAAATTTTGCACCGGTAGAAGCAATTCTTATATCGCATGCCATTGCCAGTTCACAGCCTCCTCCCAGTGCGAAGCCGTTGATGGCGGCGATAACTGGTTTGGAAAATGCCTCAATTCTCCCCTGCGTACGATTTGCCGCCATGGCAAATTCTCTGACTTCAAGAACCGAACATTTTTGCATTTCGGTTATGTCGGATCCGGCTGCAAATGCCTTCTCACCCTCACCGGTAAGTATGACCACTCGAACCTGATCATCCTTTTCCATCTCCTCAAATACTTTGCCCAGTTCCATGAAAACCTTACTGTTCAAGGCATTAAGCGCCTCTGGCCTATTAATAGCCACCAGCGCAATACCTTCATTAACATTGCATTTGATGGTGTCATACAAATACTTCACCTACTTATCCTCCTTTCTCGGCATCACGACGACCGCTTCACCATCCATCACAAATACGCTGTCCTGGTTCTCGTACCAAGTCCCGAGACAAAGCCGATTTTTTCTAAATCTTTCTTTACGATCTCAGCATATGCAGTAACAGTGTCCCCAATATAGACCGGCTTCGTAAACTTTATGGTTTCTCCAAGTAAACAGCCCCAGGTCCCGGCAACTTAGTCCCCAACACGTTGGATATCAAACCAAGCACCAAGATTCCGTGAGCTACAGGTTGTGGAATTTAGTGTTTTCCGCATACACACGGTTAATGTGGATGGGATTCATGTCACCGGTAATACCGAATCTTCACAATGCTACCTTCCCCCTGTAATAATCAATCGGAAAAAAAATCCGCCTTTATTTCCACTGTTAATCCGTCCGTTCCCAGTAACCGCTTCATCAAACCATCTGTTTTGGGAAGCTCATAACCAAAGAAATATCGAAATGTGTACATCTTCCCCTCATAGAAATTGAGATCCGACTCTGAAAGAGCATCTTTATTCTTCAATGCTTTTTGAACTGATACAGCCTGAAGCAGCCATTGCCAGGCAATGGTAATGATTCCGAAAAGTTCCAGATAAAGAGTCGCGTCGGCAAGAAATACCTCTCGATTTCCTTCTCTTGCTATATTCAGCAAATGAGAAGTTACCTCTTGAAGCTTTTCCAGGTCATCTTCGAGTTCCCGAGCATGCGGCTTAAGCTCGTCTATTGCATCTGCCGCACGTACGGTCTCTTGAACCTCTTCGAGGAATAATCGAAAGGCGAAGCCGTCTTTCATCGTTATATTTCTTCCAAGGAGGGTTATCCCCTGGATACCTGTCGTACCTTCATGTATCGGATGAATCCTCGTATCCCGATAGTATTGTTCCAAAGGAAATTCGTCACAGTAACCATATCCTCCTAAAATTTGAAGTCCCTGACTCACGGACAAGATACTCATCTCCGATGGGTAACTCTTTGCAACAGGTGTCAAAAAATCCTGCAACAGGGCATACTTCTCCTTCTCATCTCCCGTTAAGACAATCGCCAAGTCACCATATTTGTAACACTGGGCAATAAGAGAAAGAGAACCATCCACAACAGCCCGCTGAAAAAGCAGCATTCGCTTCACGTCAGCATGATCGATAATGGGCACCTGAGGTGTAGCAGGATCCTTTTCCGTCATCCGTCTTCCCTGGAGGCGCTCTTGAGAGTATTCCAGGGATGCGTAATACGCGGCTGAAGCAATAGCCGTTGCACCGAGACCTATGGCGAGACGAGCTGCGTTCATCATTTGGAACATATAGCTTAATCCCTTGTTTGGTTCTCCTACAAGATAGCCATGACAATCATCGCTTTCTCCCATACTCAACTGGTTAATGGGACATCCCCGGTAACCCAGCTTATGGTACAATCCTGTAACATTGACATCGTTGAAAACCAGATCACCGTTCTCACCGACACGCTTTTTAGGCACGACAAAGAGGGATATTCCTCTCACACCCACAGGACTCCCTTTAATTCTTGCAAGCATCAGATTAACCACGTTTTCCACACCATCGTGATCCGATGCAGAAATGAATATCTTCTGCCCTTTAATCTTATAATAACCTTCACTTGTAGGTTCCGCTAAAGCAGCAATGTCCGCAAGGGAAGTCCCTGCCTGAGGTTCCGTCAGGGCCATGGTTCCCTGCCATTCGCCGGAATACATTTTGGGAATATAATTTTCTCTCATCTCCTCTGATCCAAAAGACTCAATGAGATGAGCCGCTTCCGTGGTAAGCAAAAGGTAGACACTCGCAGAATAATTGGCGGCGGCAAAGATGTAGTTGGGAACAAGATTAACTATGCCGGGGATCTGTTGTCCACCCCTTTCCATCGGAGCAATTGCAGAAATCCATCCACCCTCTCCACACTCCCTCATAAAGGTCTTTACAACCGGGTGGACCTTTACATGATCACCAACCAACTCCGGAGGGATTTTATCCATTTCTCCAAGACAGGGATAAAGCATATTTGTACCTATCCGCATTGCAGTGCCCAATACCATGTCAAACATTCCCCGCGAATGATCTGCATAATAGGGATACTGAGTAAGTGAGGCAGCGTCAAAAACCTCGTAAAGCAAGAACTTCAAATTCCGTTCACTAACAAATTTCTTTCCCAATAGCTTACTCCTCTCCTCAATTTTTTCGTCGTTATCTTATTATAACAGTATTATGATGGTGTAATTTAGCAAGACGTGTGCCAAAGGTGAAAACCGGAAAGGAAAGTAAATTTTCTTTAATGCTTAAAGGGAGTTGAAGCGGAGAAGGCTGGGGAAATGTTTCTCGGTGAACGATATGAATGTGTGGCATATCGCAGAAATGTTGCACCACACATCTGTTGCATACTACATATTTTACTCAGATTTGAAAAGCTGGTATTTGTGGATTTTTCTGTAAAGGGTACTCCGGTCTATTCCCAAAAGACGTGCGGCTTTTGCCTTATTCCAAAATGTCTTGTCCAAAACCGTGAGGATTTCTTCCCGTTCATCCAAAGCCCTTTTTTTGTTAATCCGCTGCCCATTGTCGTGGTACTCTCTTATTT